>NZ_VRVG01000420.1:0-249 GCF_008040085.1 Methylobacterium sp. WL7
GGGGCCGTAGATCGGGACTATTCCGGCCGGGCCTGTGGCGCCCGTCTGGCCGACTAGTCCTTGGGCTCCCTGGCTGCCTGTAGCGCCTGGATCGCCCTTTGCGCCTGTCTGGCCAGTTGGACCTGCCGCTCCCGCATCGCCCTTAATTCCCTGTTGCCCAGCCGGCCCGGGCTGGCCGTAGCCGACGCTGCGCACGGCGCCGTCAGCGGCGCTGACAGACAGGAGTGCGGCGAGCGCCGCGGCGAACAG
>NZ_VRVG01000421.1:0-249 GCF_008040085.1 Methylobacterium sp. WL7
CGGCGCGACGGTGCAGCCTGTGGACGCGATAGAGGCGGTCCAGAGGCCGTTGGCGCTCGTGACCGTGCCCATCCACGCCTTGGGGTTGGCGCGCAGCCCTGAGGGGCCGTAGATCGGGACTATTCCGCCCTGCGGTCCCGCAACCCCGGTAGATCCCGCCGGTCCCGCATTGCCCTGAATTCCCTGTTGCCCAGCCGGCCCGGGCTGGCCGTAGCCGACGCTGCGCACGGCGCCGTCAGCGGCGCTGAC
>NZ_VRVG01000422.1:0-249 GCF_008040085.1 Methylobacterium sp. WL7
GGATCACGGACGCGGAAGCGATCTGGTACTTCGACGAGAAGGAACTGGTGCGCTTCCCGCTCTACCGCGCGAACGACCCGAACCTCGGCGCCTTCTTCGCGATGATCGACTTGTCGGTGGGTGGCGGTTTGCGCCGACCGTGACGCCCGGGGCGGATCTGTCGTCTCACGCCTACGGTACGGCGTTCGCACTGACGGCCGACACCGACTTCATCACCGCCGACGGCGCGATTGTGAAGACGCTCGGCGG
>NZ_VRVG01000423.1:0-249 GCF_008040085.1 Methylobacterium sp. WL7
CTGTTCGCCGCGGCGCTCGCCGCACTCCTGTCTGTCAGCGCCGCTGACGGCGCCGTGCGCAGCGTCGGCTACGGCCAGCCCGGGCCGGCTGGGCAACAGGGAATTCAGGGCAATGCGGGACCGGCAGCCAGGGAGCCCAAGGACTAGTCGGCCAGACGGGCGCCACAGGCCCGGCCGGAATAGTCCCGATCTACGGCCCCTCAGGGCTGCGCGCCAACCCCAAGGCGTGGATGGGCACGGTCACGAGCG
>NZ_VRVG01000424.1:0-249 GCF_008040085.1 Methylobacterium sp. WL7
GCGTCGCGCCATTCCGACGGTGACGCGTCCGGCCACACCGCGGCCTCCCGGTGGACCCCGGGGCGACCGGCCCGGCAAGCCTGGCGGCCGGCCGGCCAAAACCACACCTCTCCAGCGCGATGCGGGCAGGGTGGCGCCGTCTCGCGCGAGGCGGCGCTCGCCCGCTCGCCGCGCATCCGGATCGAGACCCCGGCGCTCAGCGGCTCGATCGCCCTCAAGGGTGGCCGCGTCGACGACGTGTCCCTGAAG
>NZ_VRVG01000425.1:0-247 GCF_008040085.1 Methylobacterium sp. WL7
TCGGCAGATCCTCTACTGGCTCGGCAAGAACTACACTGGGCTGAGCCTGCCGCAGATCGGGCATCGTGTCGGTCGTCGCGACCACACCTCCGCGCTCTGGGGCATACGCAAGGTTCAGGCGATCGCGCGGCTTGCCGGCCAGACGATCTCGTTCCTCCAAGGCTTTGCTCAGGCTTGCCGGCCTGTAGCGACACCCCTCGATCTTAAGAGCCTCAATGTAGTCCTGCCAGGACGGGGCGCTCTTGTT
>NZ_VRVG01000426.1:0-246 GCF_008040085.1 Methylobacterium sp. WL7
CGATGCCGGCGATCCGCCAAGCCATCCTGGATCACCTCAGTCAGCCACCACCGCGGCGATGCCCGCACTGTGACGCCGTTCTCAATCTGCCACCCTGAAGTCAAAATGCCAAAGTAGTGCTAGGTCGTGAACCCATAACGGGTGGCACGGTTTGGTCGGGGCGTCGTTGGTTCTCCGAATGGAGGACCGAGGATGGCGCGGTTTGACCTGACGGACGCAGAGTGGGCGGTGATCGAGCCGGTTCTG
>NZ_VRVG01000427.1:0-246 GCF_008040085.1 Methylobacterium sp. WL7
TCGCGGCTCTCGGCATCGTGGAGCGCCGGGCCGAATCGGGTGACGGCCGCGTCGTGCGGGTGCAGCTCACCGAGGCCGGCCTGGCGAAGGCCGAGGCCATCGAGCGGATCCAGGAGGATGTCGAGGCGATCCCGGTCTGACGGGCTACCGGCTCAGGCCGCCCGGCGCCAGGCCGGGAACGGGTCCGGCAGGTCGCGATAGGCTTCGGGGTCGAACACCTCCCCGTCGCCGGCCTTCACCAGGCAC
>NZ_VRVG01000428.1:0-245 GCF_008040085.1 Methylobacterium sp. WL7
CTCCAGACGGCTGGCTCGACCCCTGGCGGGGGCGGCATGTCCGCTAACCAGCGGGCTCTCAACATCGGCACCGGTGTCGAGTCGGGCGATGGTGATCCGCTGCGGGTGATCTTCGGCAAGATCGCCACGACGCAGTTTGTGGCCACGGCGGTGGCGACAGGCGGCGCGGGGGGCGGAACCGGCACAGGCGGCGTTGCAACCTCGCGCCAGATCCTGTCGGGCGGCCTGGCCACCGGTGGCGGCGA
>NZ_VRVG01000429.1:0-241 GCF_008040085.1 Methylobacterium sp. WL7
TGGGCGGCCTGTCCGGCCTGCTGCGAGACGCCGGAGGCGGCCTCCGCGATCGCGGTGAGGTCGCGCGCGAGGGCGCTCTGAAGGTCGGCCCGGCGCCGGCGCTCCAGCACCGCGGCGGTGACGTCGGCGGCGAACTTGACGACTTTGATCGGCTTGCCGCGGCGGTCGAGGATCGGATTGTAGGTCGCCTGCAGCCAGATCTCGCGGCCGTCCTTGCCGATGCGCTTGAACTCGCCCGCCT
>NZ_VRVG01000042.1:0-38767 GCF_008040085.1 Methylobacterium sp. WL7
GCCCGAGACCGGCGGCGATCCCGAGCCCGACACGCCGCCGCCCGCGGCGAACGCCATCACCGGCACGGCCCAGGTGATCGACACCGCGACCCTCAAGGTCGGCGGCAAGGTCGTGCGCCTGTTCGGGGTCGAGTGGGTGCGGGGCGGCCAGGCCGACGAGCTGACCCGCTACATCGGCGGCCGCCCGGTGACCTGCCAGCCGGCGCCGGGCAGCGAGACGATGAACTGCCTGGTGAACGGGCGTGACCTCTCGGAGGTCGTTCTGTTCAACGGCGGCGGCCGGGCCTCCCCGGAGGCGAGCCCCGAACTGGTCGCCGCCGAGGACCACGCGCGCACCGAGCGGCTCGGCGTCTGGAAGCGCTGAGCGGGGATCGCGGCATGGCGGGCGAGATCTTCGGGCGCACCGCGGACGGTCAGACGGTCACCCGGCACCTGCTGGCCCGGGGGAGCCTGCGCGTCCACGTCATCGATTTCGGCGCGGTGATCACGGCGATCGAGGTGCCCGACCGCGCTGGACGCAGCGCCAACGTCGTCCTCGGGCTCGACACGCTCGCGGGCTACGAGACCGTGAGCCCGAGCTTCGGCGCCGTGGTCGGGCGCTACGCCAACCGCATCGCGGGCGGGCGCTTCAGCCTCGACGGCCAGACCTACCGGTTGCCGGTGAACGAGGGGCCCAACACCCTGCACGGCGGCGACCGGAATTTCGGAAAACATCTCTGGCGCGTGGAGGCGACCGACCCCACGAGCCTCGCCCTGGCCCGCCGCTCGCCGGACGGCGAGGAGGGGTTTCCCGGCAACCTCGACGTCCGCGTGCGCTACAGCCTGCCCGAGGACGGGCTGCTGCGCCTCGATTACGAGGCGGTGACGGACCGGCCGACGGTTCTCAACCTCACCAATCACAGCTACTTCAACCTGGCCGGGGAGGGGACCGGCAGCGTGCTCGACCACGTCGTCCAGATCGAGGCCGACGCGTTCACGCCCACGGATGCGACGCAGGTCCCCACCGGCACGGTCCAGCCGGTCGCCGGCACCCCGTTCGATTTCCGGACACCGCACCGGTTGGGCGCGCGCATCCGCGCGGGCGACCCGCAACTCGCCTACGCCAAGGGCTACGACCACACCTTCGTGCTGCGCGGCCCCGCCGGGACCCTGCACCCGGCCGCCACCTGCATCGATCCGGGCAGCGGCCGGCGGCTCGACGTGGCGACCACGCAGCCGGCCCTGCAGCTCTACACCGGCAACAACCTGGACGGCACGCTGATCGGCCCCTCCGGCCGGATCTACCGCTCCGGGGACGGCGTCTGCTTCGAGACGCAGGGCTTTCCGGACGCCCCGAACCAGCCGGACTTCCCGTCCGCGACCCTGCGTCCGGGGGAGGTCTTTCGGGCGGCCACCACGTTCCGGTTCTCGGTGGCGTGAGCCGTCACGCCGCGAGAACCAGGTCCTCCCACATCACCGGGACGGCGGCCACCGCCGGAGCGGAGGGTTTCGGGCGCCAGGTCTCGCCGAGCGCCAGGAGCGCGGCCTTGACCGCGTCGAGCTGCGAGGGCTCGCCCTCGGCCATGCCCTCGGCGGCGGCCACCTCCTTCAGGTACTCGTCCCAGGCCCAGCGCCGCAGGATCTCGCGCTTGCCGTCGCGGAGCAGCCGCGGGTGGTCCAGCACGGCCGCCGGCGTCGCGAACACCGCGGCCGGGTTGATCAAGGCCCGTTCCAGATCCGGCAAGGCCGGGACGCCCGGCTGCGCGACCCGCGCGCCCGTCCGCCCGGGCACCACGCGGAGCGGCGCGCCCCCGGGCTGCCGCCGGTCATCCCGGCGGGCTGCGCGACTCGAGACCGGGCGCTTGCGGGCGGCCTCGGCGGGGTCGGGCTCGGCCTCGTATGCGAGGCCCTGGCGCTCGGCATACGCGATGGCCTGCGCCCGGGTCGGGAAGGTCAGCCGGACATCCGTGGCGAGCGGATCGCCGCCGCCGGTCCAGCCCATCAGCGGCTCGATCTCGGGCGGCGTCTCGCGCGCGAATGTGAGGATCCAGGTGCCCTCCCGGGCGCGGCCCGAGGTCTCCACGGGGCGCTTGTGGCGCCGGATGTAGGCTTTACGGCCGGCGAGCCATGGGGCGGCGGCGGCGACGGCCGGGGGATGGTTGTGTCCGAGTCCGATCACACGGTCCTGAATGGTCGTCTGCATGGTTGCCTCCCTGGAGCGGCGCCCGACCGGCAAGCCGTCGGGTGCCGCCGATGGTGGGGGATGCGGCGCGGTCAGGCCGACAGCAGCCCGAGGCGCGCCGCGGATTGGACGCCGAAGCTCCCCGCGAAGGCGAGGAGGGCGGCGTCCCAGGCGGTGAGATGCGTGGCGTTGGCCGGCGGCCCGGCCCGGGTGATCGCGGCGCCGAGCCAGACGAAGCCCGACAGGCTCAGCAATCCGGCCAGCACCCAGGGCATGGCGGGGGCCGGGCTGAGGGCCGCGAGGGCCAGGCAGAGGATGACGGACGCGATCCAGCCGGTGAGGGTGGACCAGGACGCCCGCTCCGCCGCCTCGGCCGGCGGCTCGGCCCGGCTCCGCCGGAGCCGGCGCGACCACCGATAGCGGTCCTTTAGGTCGAAGGTCGTCATCGTGTCCCTCCGGGCCTCAGTTCAGGACGGCGTCCGGTGCTCCCGCGCCCGGCCGTGAGCGTCGGCCGAGCACGATGGGAATCCGCGGCTTGCGCGGCGTCGCGGTCCCGGCCGGGGCGGGCGCGCCGTCCAGCGCCTGGAGCGCGGCCAGGACGTCGTCGATCGGCACCGGCTCGGCCCGGCAGCCGGGCAGGCACCGCAGCGTCGGGCAGGATTCCACGGCGCGCGCGTCGGAGGCCCAGGAGGCCAGGATCGCCCGCTTCTCGGCCCGCGACAGGCCGGGATAGGACAGGACCTCCCGGGGGTGCCGGAACACGTCGCCCGGCGCCACGAAGGCTTCGAACGGGTCGACCGCCGTCGCCCGCAGGTTGGCCGCGGCCATCGGGCCGAGGCGCTCGATGGACAGGTCGATCGGTGTGGTTTCGATGGGCTGCATGGGACCCTCCTGTGCGTCAGCAAAGGTTGGGGCGGCCGGCAGGCCCGCTCAGGGGCGCCCTGACGGTCCAGGCCGGCCGCCGCGTCATGCGTCACTAACCCGCCGGATCGGCGGACCGCCTCAATGCGCCGTCTTCTGGGCGCCGCCGTTGATGGCGATCCGGCGGCCCCGCTCCGGCGCCTTCTCCGAGCGCGGCAGCGTCACGGTGAGCACGCCGTTCCGGAACGACGCCGCGGCCTTGTCCTCCTCGACCGGGAACGGCAGGGCGATCACCCGCTCGAAGCGGCCGTAGCTGCGCTCCGAGTAGCCGCGGGCCGTGTCGGTGTTTTCCGAACGCTTCTCGCCCCGCAGGATCAGCACGCCGTCCTCGACCAGGAGCTCGACGTCCTTCTCGTCGAGGCCGGGCAGCTCGGCCGAGAGCTTCAGGCCGCCCTCGGCCTCCACCAGCTCGACCCTGGGCCAGCCGAGGCCGCGCCCGGCCGGGCTCGCACCTGAGCCGAACCCGGTGAACACGTCGTCGAACAGGCGGTTCACCTCGCGGTGGAGCGTCAGGAACGGATTGGCCGCCTCGGTCGCCAGGGTGCTCGGCGCCGGGATGGCGGCGTTGCGGTTCCACGGGATCAGGTCTCTCACGCTCATCGGAATCTCCTTCCGTTTGGCTTCATGGGCATCTCATTCGGGCAGCCGTCGGCGGCCCGCGGGATTGCGGGTGCGCCAGGCCTGTCGCTCGCTCAGTGTGAGACCCGGGCGGTCCGCGGATCGGGCGGCCCGGGCCCGAACCGGCCGCGTTCAGGCGGCCTTGGCCTCGGTGACCTTGGCCTCGGTGATCTTGGCCGCGGCAATCTTGCCGTCGGCGATCTCCGCGGGGGCGTTGTCCTGCCCGGAGGTGGCCGTGACGCCGCCGATGGCGATGCGGCGGGGCTTCAGGGCCTCCGGCACCTCGCGCTTGAGCGCGACGGTCAGCAGCCCGTTCTCCAGGCTCGCACCCACGACCTTCACGTGGTCGGCCAGGTTGAAGGTCTGGCGGAACGTGCGGGCCGCGATGCCGCGGTGCAGGTAGTGCCGCTCGTTCTCGGGCGTCGCCTTCTGGCCCGACACGAGCAGCACCGTGTCCTGCTGGGTCAGCTCGATCTCGTCGGGGGTGAAGCCCGCCACCGCCATGGTGATGCGGTACTGATCGTCCGCGACCTTCTCGATGTTGTAGGGCGGCCAGGACGCCGTGGTCTCGACGCGCTCGGGCTGGTTCAGCAGCTCGAACAGACGGTCGAACCCGATGGACGACCGGAACAGGGGCGCAACGTCATAAGTCCTCATAACCACATCCTCCGTTGAGCAACGTGACTACAAGAGACGCCGGACACCAGGACCGGCGCCCAATCGGCGATCCCGTTTTCGGGCCTCGCACGCGCGTAACGTTTGCTGTGCGGGGTGGTTCCGCAAGAGGGGCGATTCTTTTTTTGGTGTTTTGAGATTCGGTCCGTGGGTGAGCCTCCTCTCGCCCCGCTTGCGGGGAGAGGGCCGCGACGACCTCGTCGTCGGCGCGGCGAGGCGTCAGCCGAGGGTGAGGGGGCGGCTCAGGACGCGCGCTCCGTTCTGAGCCGCCCCCCTCACCGCCGCTCCGGCTTCGCCTGCGCTTCCCGCACGGACGACGAGGTCCGTGCGGGCCTCTCCCCGCAAGCGGGGAGAGGGGGAACCCGCGCCTCGTCCGGAATTGTGTGAAGACCGTAGGCCCGCGGGATCGGGGCTACCACCGCGGGCCTAGCCAAGAGACCCTTAGCCCGCGGCATCCTCCAGAAGAATCTCGCGCTTGCCGGCGTGGTTGGCCGGGCCGACGATGCCCTCGGTCTCCATCCGCTCCATCAGCGAGGCGGCGCGGTTGTAGCCGATCTGGAGGCGGCGCTGGATGTAGCTGGTCGAGGCCTTCTGATCGCGCAGAACCACCTGCACGGCCTGGTCGTAGAGGTCGCCGCCGGCCTCGCCGAAGGAGCCCTGGTCGAACACGGCGCCGTCGAGTTCCAGCTCGGCCGCGCCGGCCTTGCCCTTGGTCCCCTTCTCGGGGGCGCCCTCCTCGTCGTCGGCCGTGACGGCGTCGAGGTAGCTCGGGCGGCCCTGGCGCTTGAGGTGGGCGACCACGCTCTCGACCTCGCTGTCCGAGCAGAACGGCCCGTGCACGCGGGTCGTGCGCCCGCCGCCGGCCATGAACAGCATGTCGCCCTGACCGAGCAGCTGCTCGGCGCCCATCTCGCCGAGGATGGTCCGCGAGTCGATCTTGCTGGTGACCTGGAAGGAGATGCGGGTCGGGAAGTTCGCTTTGATCGTGCCGGTGATCACGTCCACCGACGGACGCTGCGTCGCCATGATCAGGTGAATGCCGGCCGCACGCGCCATCTGGGCGAGCCGCTGGATCGCCCCCTCGATGTCCTTGCCCGCCACCATCATCAGGTCGGCCATCTCGTCGACCACGATCACGATGTAGGGGAGGGGGGCGAGGTCCATGGCCTCGTCCTCGTAGACCGCCTCGCCGGTCTGCCGGTCGAAGCCGGTCTGGACCGTGCGGGTGATGACCTCGCCGCGCTCGCGGGCCTCCTTCATCCGGGCGTTGTAGCCGTCGATGTTGCGGACCGCGATCTTGGACATCTTCTTGTAGCGCTCCTCCATCTCGCGCACGGCCCACTTGAGGGCGATCACCGCCTTCTTGGGGTCGGTCACGACCGGGGAGAGCAGGTGCGGGATGCCGTCGTAGACCGACAGCTCCAGCATCTTGGGATCGACCATGATCAGCCGGCACTCCTCCGGCTTCAGCCGGTAGAGCAGCGACAGGATCATGGTGTTGATCGCCACCGACTTGCCCGAGCCGGTGGTGCCGGCAACGAGCAGGTGCGGCATCCGGGCGAGGTCGGCGATGATCGGCTCGCCGCCGATGTTCTTGCCGAGGCAGAGAGCCAGCTTGTGCTTGCTCTCGGCGAAGTCCGTGGAGGCCAGAAGCTCGCGCAGAAACACCGTCTCGCGCTTGGCGTTCGGCAGTTCGATGCCGATGGCGTTGCGGCCGGGGACGACCGCCACGCGTGCCGAGACCGCCGACATCGAGCGGGCGATGTCGTCGGCCAGCGCGATCACGCGGCTGGACTTGGTGCCCGGTGCCGGCTCGAGCTCGTAGAGCGTCACGACCGGGCCGGGCCGCACCGCCAGGATGTCGCCGCGCACGCCGAAATCGCCGAGCGTCGCCTCGAGAAGGGTCGCGTTCTGCTCCAGGGCGTCGGCCGAGACCTGGCTCGCCGGGGAGGGGCCACGCGGGGCCGCCAGCAGATCGAGGGCCGGCAGGGCGTAATCCTCGGGCCGGACCTGTGGTGCGGGCGCCCGGCGGGCCGGCACCGGCGCGGCGGCCGGCGCCGCGACCCGCGAGGCGGTCGGCTCCGGACGGGCGGCGGCCGGCCGCTGCGGGACCTCCTCGTACGCGTCCGGCTCGTCCTCCTCCGGGGGCAGCAGGGCTGCCGCCCGGCGGGCGGTCGCCTCCGGTTTGGCCGGCGCGTCCCGGCTCGGATCCTGGCCGTCGAACGGGGCCTCGAAGACCGGCTCGCGCCGCGCCTGACCCGGCTGGGCGCCCTCGGGCAGGTGCTCGGCCCAGGGCAGGTCCGCATCCGTGAAGGCGCGCCGGGCCGCGAGCGCCGGGGAGGCGCTGTCGAACGGCTCGGCCCGGCCGGTCCGCCACGCCTCGATCCGCCGCGTCAGGGCGACGCGCATCCGCATCAGGCCCTGGGCGAGGGCGCCGACGCCCACGAGGCCGAGGCTCGGCTCGTCGGCATCCTCGCGCTCGTCGCGACCCCGCACGGACGGATGCCGGACGGGATAGGGCTCGTCATGGAAGGAATCCTCCTCGGCGGTCCCGAACCGGCAGGCGCCGGTCAGGCTGAGGATCGCCACCGCGGCGTAGACGAAGCCGACGAGGTGGGCCGCCGCCGACGACACCGCCCCCACGATCACCCGGGCCATCGACAGCAGGCCGTCCCCGGCGACGCCGCCGAGCCCGGTGGGCAGCGGCCAGCGGGCGGTGGGCGGCAGGGCGCTCGCCACCGCGCTCGCGGCGCAGAAGCCGATGATCCAGAGCGCCAGGCGCATGCCGCCCTGGGGCAGGTCGCGCTCGCGCATCAGCCGGACGCCCCAGAGCACGGGGGGCAGCACGAACGCGAGGGCACCCAGACCGAGGATCTGCATGGCGAGGTCGGCCACGACGGCGCCCGGCTGGCCGAGCACGTTGTGGGCCGGGTGGTCGGTGGCGTGGTTGAGGCTCGGGTCGTCGATCGACCACGTGGCGAGCGCCACGGTGAGCGCGACCGCGCCGGTGAACAGGACGAGCCCTCCGAGCTCCGTCAAGCGCTTGCCCAGGAAGGGGCGAACGCTGTCGACGTAGGTGTCGTAGGGCGACGCGGGACGGCGAAGCGAGCGCATGCGGGACCGGACGCGAACGGGGACTCTGACCCGAGGCTAGTCACGCCGGCCTTAACGACCTGCTAAGGTTGAGGAAGCCTGACCCGGGGTCGCGCTGGGTCCGGAGCGGGCGGGGCCGGGCGTGGGGTGGTGCAAAAACCGCCCCGCTATGGCACAGAAACCGCCATGAACATCGACGGAAAACCCTATCGCACGATCTTCCCGGACCCGGACGGCGTCAGCGTCCAGGTGATCGACCAGACCCGCCTGCCCTTCGCGTTCGAGCTGAAGCGCCTCGCCACGCTGGACGACGCGGCGGTGGCGATCCGCACCATGATCGTGCGCGGCGCGCCGCTGATCGGCGTCACCGCGGCCTACGGGCTGGCGCTCGCCATGCGGGCCGATCCCTCGATGGAGGGGATCGACCGGGCGGTGGCGGTGCTCGCCGCGACGCGCCCGACGGCGATCAACCTGCGCTGGGCGCTGGACCGGGTCGCCGGCAACCTGCGGCAGATCCAGCCGGCCGAGCGCTTCGCACACGCCTTCGCGGAAGCCGGCCGCGTCGCCGAGGAGGATGTGGCGAGCTGCCGCTCGATCGGCGCCCATGGCGGCCAGATCATCGCCGACCTGCACACGGCGAACGGCGGGCGGCCGGTCACGGTGCTGACCCACTGCAACGCCGGCTGGCTGGCCACGGTGGATTGGGGCACCGCGCTGGCGCCGATCTACGCCGCCCACGAGCGGGGCGTGCCGGTGCACGTGCTGGTGGACGAGACCCGGCCGCGCAGCCAGGGCGCGGCGCTCACCGCCTTCGAGCTCCACGGCCACGGCGTGCCCCACACGGTGATCGCCGACAATGCCGGCGGCCACCTGATGCAGCACGGCGGGGTCGACCTGTGCATCGTCGGCTCGGACCGGACCACGGCGTCGGGCGACGTCTGCAACAAGATCGGCACCTACCTGAAGGCGCTGGCCGCCCACGACAACCGCGTGCCGTTCTACGCCGCCCTGCCGTTCTCGACGATCGACTGGACGCTCCACGACGGCGTCAAGGAGATCCCGATCGAGGAGCGCGACGGCCGCGAGGTCACCCACATGACCGGCCGCCTGGCCGAGGGCGGCTTCGCCACGATCGAGGTGGTCTCTCCCGGAAGCCCGGTGGCCAACCCCGCCTTCGACGTGACGCCGGCGCGGCTGGTGACCGGAATCATCACCGAGCGCGGCATCTGCGCGGCCACCGAAGAGGGGCTGTACGGGCTGTACCCGGAGCGCCGGAAGGCGGCGTGAAGGGGGGCTTGGGAGGCGGCATGGTGTGTGTGGCGATCATGTGCATGATGAGCGCATGACTGAGCTTTTCGATCAGGCCATCGCGCGTGTCCGCGCGCTTCCCCCGGAGACGCAAGATGCGTTCGCGCGCATGCTGTTGAATCTCGCCAGCGATGAGGCCGAGCCCGTCATCCTGATGCGGGAAGAACGGGATGCCATCGCCGCATCGAAGTCGGCGGCAGCGCGAGGCGAGTTCGCGACGGACGAGGAAGTGAGGGCGATCTGGACGAAGCACGGCCTGTGAAACTTCGCTTCACCCGTCCTGCTTTGACCGACCTTGCCGCGCTGACCGAAATATATCGAGGCTCGATCGCCGGAAGGTGCCCGGCATGTCCGGCGACGGATCAAGGACGCATTGGAGCGGCTTGCAGATTACCTGATGCTCGGACAGCAAACCGACGATCCGACCATTCGCCGCCTGACCACGATCCCTTATCCTTACCTGATCTTCTACGAAGTCACGGACGCGGCCATCATCGTTCATGCCGTTCGCCACAGCGCCCGCGATCCCGGTTCGATGCCGGATGCGTGACGAATGCGGATATCGATGGCTGAGCAGACGCAACGCAGGCGAAGGCCCGAGCGATGATCGTGCTGGCCTCGCCCTCGACGAACGCCCCGCGATCAGCCTGTTCCAGGCTAGCCATGACGGCGGCCACGTGTTCGGGCTCGATCTCGAGCGAGTCCGCGATCTTCGCCATGCTGAGCATAGCCTGGGCGATGGCATCTTGATCGTCCGCCGACATCTGCCGCACGGCCGCAACCGCTTTCTCGAGTAAATCCGTCATCGGCTGACCTCCGCCTGATCCTCGAACCACGGCCCATGGCGTTGCAATCGGAGGTGGACGTCGAGAACCGCGAGGCCGTGCCTCACGGCTCCCAGCGATGGAACACCGTGCTGTCGAACGAGAAAACCGGTTCGCCGCGCTGGTTCACCCCGGTGTTGCGCGCAAACGCCAGGCCCCAGCCGGGGCGGGACGCCGAGGCGCGCTTGTCGGTGAGCTTCGTGCTGAACCGGACCGTGTCGCCCGCGTAGACCGGCTTGAGCCAGCGCAGGTTCTTGAAGCCCGGGGAGGGGCCCGATTCCGGGACCGGGCCGCGGCTCGCCGTGTAGGCGGCGTCGCGGGCGCGGGTGGTGAGCAGCCGGTTCATGTAGGCGGCGGCGGTGTGCCAGCCGGAGGCGCACAGGCCGCCGAAATGGCTGCGCCGGGCCGCGGCCTCGTCGAGATGGAACGCCTGCGGGTCGTAGGCCTCGGCGAAGGCCACGATGGCGGCGGCGCTGAACGGGTAGGCGCCGAGATCGCGGACCAGGCCGATCTCGGCATCCCGCAGGAACGGCAGGATCTCGGCATCCTCCGGCTCCGCCACCGGCCCCGGCTCGCCGATCTCCACGGGGCGCGGCGGCAGGGGATCGGTGCCGCGGCGGGCCAGCATGAAGGTGAAGCGCTGGGTCAGCACCGTCTCAGCCCGCGGGTTGCCGAGGGCGACCTCGGCCGTCACGAAGCCGAGCCCCGGCTTCGAGGCCGAGTCCCGCATCCCGACGACCCGGAAGGTCAGCGTCAGGGCGTCCCCGGGCAGGACCGGCGCCAGCCAGCGCAGCTCGTCGATCCCGGGCGCGCCCAGCGACGAGCCCCCCTTGAACGGCCCCTGCTGGAGCAGCCGCATCCCCAGCGCCGCCGTATGCCAGCCCGACGCGATCAGCCGGCCCACGAAGGTCGTCTCCGCGGCCGCCTCGTCGAGGTGGAACGGCTGGAAGTCGAACGCCCGCGCGAAGCCCACGATGGCGTCGCGGCTGACCGTCAGGGGCTCGCCGACGATGACGTCGCCGACGGAAAAGTCCTCGATCGCGGGGTCCGGCATGGCAGCCTCGTCCAGTGCGTCAGGGGAGGGGGCTCAGTTCGCGAAGCGGAAATGCAGCACGTCGCCGTCCTGCACCACGTAGTCCTTGCCCTCGAGCCGCAGCTTGCCGGCATCCCGGGCACCGGATTCGCCGCCGAGCGTGGTGTAGTCCTTGAACGCGATGGTCTCGGCGCGGATGAAGCCCTTCTCGAAATCCGAGTGGATCACGCCAGCGGCGCCGGGCGCGCGGGTGCCCTTGGTGATCGTCCAGGCCCGGGCCTCCTTGGGGCCGACCGTGAAGTAGGTCACGAGGCCGAGCAGATCGTAGCCGGCGCGGATCACCCGGTTGAGGCCGGGCTCGGTCAGCCCCACGGCTTCCAGGAACTCGGCCTGGTCGGCTTCGGGCATCACGGCGATCTCGCTCTCGATCTTGGCCGAGACCACCACCGCGATGGCGCCCTCGGCCTTGGCCCGGGCGAACACCGAATCCGAATAGGCGTTGCCCTTGTCGGCATCCCCCTCGTCGACGTTGCAGACGTAGAGGACGGGCTTGGCGGTCATCAGCCCGAGCGACTGGAACAGCTTCTCCTCGTCCGGCTTGCGCTCGACCAGGCGGGCGGGCTTGCCCTCGCGCAGCAGCGGCAGGGCGCGGTTGACGAGGTCGAGGCTCTCCTTGGCCTCCTTGTCGGCGCCCTTGGCCTTCTTCTCCAGGGCGACGGCCCGGCGCTCCAGGCTGTCGAGATCGGCCAGCATCAGCTCGGTCTCGATGGTCTCGATATCGGCCGCCGGATCGACCTTGCCCTCGACATGGGTGACGTCGCCGTCGGTGAAGCAGCGGACCACGTGGGCGATGGCGTCGACCTCCCGGATGTTGGCCAGGAACTGGTTGCCCAGGCCCTCGCCCTTGGAGGCGCCGCGCACCAGCCCGGCGATGTCCACGAAGGTCAGCCGCGTGGGGATCTTCTCCTTCGAGCTCGCGATCCGGACGAGGTCGTCCAGGCGCGGATCCGGCACCGCCACCTCGCCAACATTCGGCTCGATGGTGCAGAACGGGTAGTTCGCCGCCTGGGCGGCCGCCGTCTGCGTCAGCGCGTTGAACAGGGTCGACTTGCCGACGTTCGGCAGGCCGACGATGCCGCATTTGAAGCCCATGGATCGGTCCTAGTGTTCGGTCACGACGGCCTCGGGGCCGACCGTGAAAGGATTGAGGATGGTGGTGCCGCGGACCGTGCGGTCGTGCTGGTAATCCTCCGATAGAAGATAGCGGCACCCGGCGCGAATCGCGGCTGCGAGGATGACGCAATCCCACCACTGAAAGGCGGTCTCGGTCCGGATCGACCACGCCAGCGTGATCAGTTCGACATCTGTCGCGCCCTGCGAGAACGGTTGCAACTCCGTCGTCATGCGCCGCAGCTCCGCGCCCTCCACGACGACCTTCCTGCGCAGGATCGCGTTGTGGATTTCGCCGAGCACCTGCGGGCTCACCACGAGGGCCTCGCGAGCCGCGAGCGTGGCGAGCCAGTGCGTCGCCGTGCGTTGCTTATCCGGAAAGCGGTCGTCTCGGGCATACAGGAAAACGTTCGTATCGACGAAGACAAGATCAGTCGTCATCGTACAGTTGGTCTCGTGTCGGAGCCTTCCCGTTTTCGTCCAGAACGTGGAGGGGCGGCCCGGCTAGGAAGCGTTCGAGCGCCTCCCGCTGCGTCAGCGGCCGGCCGACGCGCTGCTCGACGGCTTCGGCGACGAACCGCGACAGGCTCTTGCCGTCGCGCGCGGCGGCGACACGCGCCCGCTGCAGCAGGGCCTCGCTCATCGTCACGGTGACGTTCTTCATCGCAGCCTCCGCCGCCTATATCGTGTCCTCGTGTTTTCGTGTCAATTTCTGGAACCCAGCGTCTTCACCGCGTCCCAGCCCCGGCCGGCCATGGCGAGGTGGACCTTGTTCTGGAAATTCGCATCCTCGCCCGCCGCCAGCAGGGCGACGTGGTCGGCCACCGCGTGGCAGAGATCCTCGACCCAGGGCAATTCGGCCTTGCCGAAGTCGTTGAGCACGTAGGCGTGCACCAGCGCCTTGTCGCCGGGATGGCCGATGCCGAGCCGTACCCGGCGATACTCGTTGCCGCATTGGGCGGTGATCGAGCGCAGGCCGTTATGGCCGGCATTGCCGCCGCCGAGCTTCACCCGGAGCTTGGCCGGGGCGAGGTCGAGTTCGTCGTGCAGCACGATCACGTCGGCGAGCGGGATCTTGTAGAAGCGCTGCGCCTCCGAGACCGAGCGCCCGGACTCGTTCATGAAGGTCGAGGGCTTGAGCAGGATCGCCCGCTCGGTGCCCAGCACCACCTCGGCGGCCTCGCCCTGGAAGCGGTGCCGGAACGGGCTCGCCCGGTGCTGGCGGGCGATCGCGTCGATGGCCAGGAAGCCGATATTGTGCCGGTTGTTCGCGTAGCGCGAACCCGGGTTTCCGAGGCCGACGATCAACCGCATGGCAGGGTTCCTGGCGCGATCCGGTTCATACCCGCTCACGGGGCATCGAATTCGGGGCGGTCTGTGGCACGCTTCCCCGCGCGACGCATCCCCGCTCCTAGGCGCGCGCGGCGCGTCAGGGTGTGGTGTCCTCCGACCGGAGTTATCATGGAGCCGCAGCCATCAGACGGCTCAACCGGTCAAGGAATTGGCTGGTTCGATCGCGGTGGGGACCGTCCCGCGTCACGATCAATTGCACCACGACGAGATGTTTGGCCGGTATGATCGCGAGTTTCTGCCCGCCGTAACCGGACGCCAACGCCGCACCGGGACCAAAGCGATCCTCGGGGAGGATCCACCAGAGGTAGCCGTAGCCCAGTGGGTCATGATCGGTGCCTGAATGAAGGCTCGTCGAATTCTCGACCCAAGACGCGGGGATGACTGGCCTATCCTTCCATCGGCCGCCGTCGAGGATGAGCTGGCCGAAACGTGCCAAGTCGCGGGCGGTGAGATCGAACCGGTATGCCGGGTGCCGGGATGTCGGCGCGCCGACGGAGCGCCCGTCCGAGGCGGAAAAGTCTTCCATTCCGATGGGGGCGGCGATGCGCTTGGCGAAGCCGTCGAAGATGGTCTCGCCTGCGGCCTGGCGATAGGTTGAGCCGAGGGCGTTGAAATCCCAGTTGTTGTAGTACCAGAACGCCCCTGGAGCGTGGCTGCCACGTGGGGGACGCTTGCGACGCATGTCGGCGGTTTCATACGCGGCCGCGTGATAGACGCCGGATCGCGACATCAGGAGATCCCGCACCGTCGCGCGTTTTTCGGCGACGGTCAGCGCCGGCTCGTCGTCGATGCCGAGTTCGGCGAGCGTCTGCGTCAGGCTGATCTTTCCGTCCGCGACAAGGCTTCCGTACAGGGCGCTCAGCAGACTTTTTCGAATGGACGCAACATTGACCTTGCGCGACGTGTCACCCCAAGCGCCGACGATGCTGCCGTCTTGAACGACCAGAAACGCCGTGACGGCCTCGTTGTGAAGGTCTGTGGCGAGCGTGCTCAGCGTATCGTTCCTCCATCCGGAGGTCTTCGGCTCCTTGAGCGTCCAAGTTTGTGCAGCCGCGCTATGCGAGGCCATCAAGGTTGCGAACAATCCGAGGAGGAACACAAATTTTTGGGCTAAGTACTTGATCATAATAAAAGTGCAAATTTTGCGCATGGTATTTATTTTGGACATGATGATCGATTTGTTCGATGTAGGGTCCATCAGGCATCGTAAAAAAGTCGCTCGTAATCTGAGATTATAGCAACAGGTTAACCGAGAGCCACCGATGCTTATGCATCGACCCACTGCTCGATTCCGGAAAGGGCGGGTCGATCAATCCAGCCGAAGCCCGGCATTCCCAACAAATCCGATCCCTCTCGTGCGCCAGCGCACGGCATCGGTCGAACCGGCGGCAGAGTATCTACGTTGAGAGGTCACATTCGGCCAAGCAAAGCCCGAGCGATGCAAGACCGCCGCACCGACGATCTTCCTCACCCGACACGGTTGACCGGATCACTTCCCGTCGCAGTCAGACGCAGACACGAGGAGATCGTCATGAATAGTCGCATGCTCGCCGCCGCCGCCCTGTTCGCCGCCGCGGCCACGCCGGCCCTGGCGCAGGGGCTGGACTCGAAGCATTCGCCCTACCCGGCCTCCGCCTATTCGGGCTGGGTCGGCAACGGGAACCTGATGCAGCAGGATCGGACCCCGTCCGCGCGGGCCTTCGCCTATCGCTACGCCGGCCCGCATGCCGGCGGCCCGGCCAACGCCCTGCCGCGGTACTGAGGCCGGGGGGCGCCGCCCGTCAGCGTACCGGGACGGCCCGCTCGTCCCGCGCGCCGACGCCGGCTTCCGGCCCCACGCCATCGATCGCCCGCAACTCGCCCGGCCGCAGGGTACCGCTCAGGAGATCGACCTGGCTCACGAGGCGGGCGAGCGATTGCCCCCGATCGAGGTCCGGCCGCTCGGGCAGCGGCCGGTCGTCGCCGAGCGCCGCCAGGGTGGCGGAGATCCAGGCCCGCCAGGCCCCCGCCTCGGGGGCGCCGGCCTCGGGCGCGTGGCGCAGCACCGACAGCCGGGCGCTGATCCGGCGCAGGGTCGCATCCGCCACCATGGCGGCCTCGACCTCCGGATGGCTGCCGGCCCGGGGTTGCTGCAGGGCCCGGGACAGGGCGGCCTCCAGATCGTTGAGGGCGAGGCCGGCCGTGCGGGCCCGGGCGAGCACGACGGTGTCGCGGGCCTCGCCGGGGAGGCTGAGCAGCACCGCCTCGGCGAAGCCGGCATGGGCCTTCAGCGCCCGCCGCAACTCCTGGCGGACTTGGTCCGGCTCCCAGATCGGCCAGAGCAGGAGGCAGCTCGCCACCGCGATCAGCCCGCCCAGCACCGTGAAGCCGGCGCGCATGCCGACGATCTCCCAAGAGCTGTGGCCGGGCTCCAGCAATTCGACCAGCAGCACCACCAGCGGGGTCAGGCAGGTGACGAAGAAGCCGTAGGAGATCTGGCGCGCCGCGAACCCGACGACGCTGAGCACGAGGATCAGCCCGGCTTCCACCAGCGGGGTTGTGGCGTAGTAGGCCAGCACCGCCCCCGCGAGGCCGCCGAGCACCGTGCCGCCGATCCGCTCCAGCGCCCGCTGCCAGGTCGCGGCGTAGAACGGCTGCATGGTCAGCACCACGGTCATCACCAGCCAGTGCGTGAACGCGCCGGCATAGGTCAGGGTCGCGGCCAGCGCCGGCGCCGCGACCGCGGTGGCCCGCAGGGCGTGCCGGAGGTTCGGCGAGGCCGGGGTGAAGTTCTGCCGCAGCGGCTCCCAATAGCGGGTCCAGCGGTCGAGGCTGCGGCCGTCCGTGAGGGTGCCGCCGGGCCGATAGCCCTCCGGGGTCGACAGCTTGGCGCCCATCCGGACGCGCCCGACGATCCGGTCTGCCAGCCGCGCCAGGGTCGGATCCTCCGACAGGTCCTCGGCCGCCCGGGCGATGGAGCGCTCCAGCCGGGCGAGATCGAGGCTGGCATCGTCGCGGATCGCCCGGGCGATGGTGACCAGGAGCGGGCGCAGGCGCCGGAGGAAGGTCTTGGCCAAGGCCCGGCGGCGGGCATCGGGGCGGCTGTCGATCAGCTCCGCCACGGCGATCAGCGCCGAGAAGATCTGCTCGGCGCTCTCCAGGCGCAGCAGCGCCTGGGCGGTGCGCTCGGAGACGCGCTCCCGGGAGCGGGCGAGGTCGAGGATCATGGTGCGGGCGGCCTCGATGCTCGCGCGCACGCCCCGCCGGTGGCCGCGTGCATGTCCGTCGAACGCGTCCGCGTCGGGATCGGGCAGGGCGACGAGCCGCTCGAGGTCGCTGCAGAGCCGCGCCAGGCCGTGCCAGACCTCGGCCACCGCCCGGTGCGCCGGCCGGTACGGGTGAAGGCGCCAGATTACCAGCGCGAGCAGCGTCGCCCAGAGCCCGCCGGCCGCGAACATCAGCGCCACGACCCCGGCCTGCTCCAGGGTGAGCGGCCGGTCGAGGGCGATGCACAGCACCACCACCAGCACGTTCCCGGCCGATTGCGCCTGCACGCTCCAGACCCGGACGTAGGAGCACGCGAAGATCAGTGCGCAGGCGACCGGCACCACCACGAGCAGCCCCAGCGGCTGCAGCAGGCCGAGCCCCGCCCAGAGCAGGCCGCCGAGCAGCGAGAACGCGGTCAGCACGCGCAGGCGCACCCGCATCGGCCCGCCATTGTCGCAGAAGCAGGCGAGGTTGGCGGCCAGCGCCATGGTGAGCAGCGGCGGCCACTGCACCCAGATGTTGATCAGGATCACGACGCCGAACGCGAAGGCCGCGCGCACGCCCTCGACAAGCCGGACGTTGCGCAGGTCCAGGCCGGTGGGCAGGCGCCGCAGATCCGCCCCGGGCCGGCCGAGGCTGCCCCGGCCGGCACTCCGGCGGCGCCGGGCGCGCCCGGGGGGCGATGCGGAGGGACTCGGGCGCGACAAGCTCGGACTCCTGTGCGGGCGCTGGGCCCCGGCATGAACCGCGCCCCGACCTGTCCGGATCCGCCCCGCGCCGCAACCCTGCCCTGCCGCGCCGGGGCGAGGGAACGCGCGCGCTGCCACGCCGACCGGCTCCCCCCTCGGGGCGTCCCGGACCGGCCGCAGACGCTTGACCCTCGGCCAAGCCCGTGGCTTCTGGAGCCGCTGGCACCTCAGACTCCGTAGCTCAGCTGGATAGAGCAGCCGCCTTCTAAGCGGCAGGTCGTTGGTTCGAGCCCAACCGGGGTCGCCAGGTGTTTTCTGGAGGCGGCTTCGCAAGGCGTCCGAGCCCGGCGCCGTCGGGTGTGTGTTGCCCCCTCGTGGCCGGCCCTGGCGTGCCCGAACGATTCGTCGGCCGCACCCTGGGTCAGCCTCCTGCATGCTGAGCCTCTCGGAGGGCCGGCCTGACGCGCATGTACCGTGCGGATTGAGGGCGAGGTCGCTCCGACAACTGCCATCGTCGCGTCGGCTCCCGGCATGGGCGCGACGGCGATCGTCGGATCACGGCGCCGGTCCGGCGCGCTGGTTGGGTGATGCACGTGAAGCGAGTCGACCTTTCGGCGGACTCGTGAGCAGGGGACCTGACCCTGCGCCGGGCTCACGGTCTCGGTTCGTCGACTGAGGCGGACGCGCCTTCGGTGCAGGCGTGCGCCTCGAACCCGGGCCGCCGACGCGGGCTGGGCCCCAGGACGATGCTGTCCCAGAGGCGCCGTCTGTCGCGTCGTCAGTCCCGCAGATGCGGACCGGGAAGCGCCTCCCTCAGATCGAGGCGGCGCGATGGATGCGGTGGTGTCGCGCGGCGCGCTGGCTGGCGCGCGCATTGTGCAGGCGTCGCATCCGGTCCTGATGAACCTCATCCTCGTACGATGGATCGACTGTCATCGCGGCGTGGATCGGCAGTGCGGGAAGCCTCTCGTGCTGTGGGTGTACGGTTTTCATGGCGATGTCCCTCGTCACTACTTACGCAATCGAGCTTAACCGTTCATTTGCGATTTGCAAGCGGGGCGCCAGAGCCCGTCACCATGGTATTGGCCATCGTGCACCCGGCCAGCCCCGCGCTGTCCGACGCCTGCCCGCCGCACGGCACGCGCCCGCCCAGCCTCGGCGCGCCGATGAGCGCCCACGCCCGAGCCCGGGGCTCGAACCTGGGTCAGTTCCGCAACGGCTTGGCGTCGATCTGCAGCCGATAGATCGTCGTCGGGAATTTCACCGCCGAGGCCTCGCCGCCGTTCATCGTCGGCGTGCGGTTCATCTGCGCGGCCGGAATCCACAGGCCGCCCTGCTCGTCGATCCACATCGCGTCGACCCAGACCAGGCGCGGATCCTCCACAAGCGTGCTCATGCGCCCATCCGGGGCGATCTTGAGGATCCGCAGCCCGTCCGTGTCGCTGGCGTAGATCGTCCCGTCCGCGTCGATCGCGGTCCCACCCGTCGCCACGGTGGCCGCGAACAGCTTGACGTGTTTGGCCCGCTCGGCGTCGCTCAGGCCGGCATCGTCCAGATAGCGGGTCTCGATGCTGTAGAGCGGGCCGGTGCAGGCCTGGTAGTAGAACGTCTTGCCGTCGGGGGAGACTTCGAGCTGATCGGCGTGGATGAACAGGAGCTTGCCTGTGTCGTCCCGCAAGGTGCGGCCCTGACCGGTCAGCGGCCGCTGCGCGATGGTGGACCAATGCCCGTCGAGCGCACGCCGCAAGGCGCCCGTATCGAGATCGAGCACGATCAGCCCGGGCTGGCCCGCATCCGTCAGGTAGACGTTGCGGCCGTTGAACCGGAAATCGTCGATGAAGCTCCGATCGGTGGTCGCCGCCTGCAGCGGGTAGACCCGGCGCACGGCGTTGGTGGCGAGGTCGATCTGCACGAGCTTGGGGCCGCCCGGGAGTGGCGCCTCGCCCATGCCGGGTGCGCCCTTGTCGACCACCCAGAGGTCGCCGTCTGGTCCGATGCGGATCGCGTTGACCGCCACGAAGGCCTTGGCCGGGTCGTCACCGGGCTTCCACGCATTCCAGGCCGCGTCGGGGAATGCGACGGGCTGACCGTCCCGCCATTCGCCGAGTTCGAGCCCCGTGCCCTTCGCCTGGCGCTGGAACGGCGAGAACGCTCGGCCGTCCTTCGACCGCGTGAAACCGTTGAAGACCAGGCTATCGGACTGGATCATCGGCTTGAGCGTGTCGGGGCCGAGTTGCGCGTCGGCGGCGCGGCCGGGCAAGGCCAGGCCTCCGACGATCAGGAGGGCGGCGATCGAGGGGCGGATCATGCGCAGTCGGGCCTGGTGTGCGGTTGCCGGGTCTCCTGCTGCAAGGCGCGAGGCGCCGACGGTGTTCCTCTCCGGTGGCCGGAAACGGCGGCTTTCCCGCTCGCGCCGGCCGGGCGGCCCTCTCATGACCACCTGCCCGGCCACGCGCTTATCCCGAGGCGTGCGGCCGTCTTCCCATCGGCGTTGATCCTCAGGGTTGCAGCGGGCACAGTGAACGTAGATCAACGGGGCTTGAGACCGTGATCGGAGGCGCTCCGTGAAGCGCCGCACCGTGGACCGGAAGGCGAAGGGCTACCCGACGTGATCGCTCAATCTCTGCTCGCCGCCGCAGGTGTCTGCCTGGTCGCGGGTACAAGCCAGGCTGGCAGCGCCAGCATCCGGGTCGCGCTGGCGAACCCCGCCTCCGTGAATTGCGCCACACAGGGCGGTACGCCGCAGATCCGGAACGGCGTCGGCGGCCAGATCGGATATTGCCGCTTCTCGGACGGCCGCATCTGCGAGGAATGGGCCCTGTTCCGGGACAACCTCTGCAAGCCGCCGGCATGAGGCCGACGTGCAATCGGGTCGGCGGCCCCTGGGCTCGTGACACAATGGGATCCCCGACGTGACCGGTTCCCACACTGAACCCGACAAGGTGGCCGAGGTCGCCAGGCTCGCGACGGCGATCGCCGACCGCATCCTCGAGCAGAACGCGGCCGGGACCCCGATCCCCCCCGAGCAGTTCACCATGCTCGTCAGGGCCGCCCGGATGCTTCTCGACAACGGGACGCCCTGGCCGCCGTCTGTCGAGCATGTGCTGCTGGAGGTGGCCAAGCGTGTCGCGCAGGCTGAACTCGCATCCGACCTCGGCTCGACCGCGTCGGAGGGCGATGACGTCGTGGCGCACCTGACGCAAGCTCTCGATGCGACGAAGCGGCGTTAGGGAGGCGACCATGCGTATGGGGCGATCCAAGCAGCGTCGGCCCGAGCGTTCGATCCAGTCCCTCTCCGATCCGAAGGTCGTGGTCCTGAGGCCCCGAAACCGTCGGCGTGGCGCCAACCTGGGGTCGGTGTCGGCCAGGAGATTTGCAGTCTCGGCCGTGACCCTCACCATCATCGTGCTGGCCGGCGGGTACCTGCTGCGCATGTGGTAACCGGAGCGTGGAGTGCGGCACCGCTGGCTCGGCAAGCCCCGCGTTGGCTGCGTAGCCAGGTCTATCTCGGCGCGTGAAAATATTCGCCGAACCGTTGCGTTTTCAATCCATGATAAAGCGTGCGCCCGACGCGGCTATAGCCTGCTCCGTGGATGGGGGTCCCAACCATGGCCGATGACCGCTCGGATCACCTCGACGATGCGAAAGACAGGTCTGTCATTCGCGTCATCGCCATGATGCTGGCGATCGAGATGGTGTTCCTGCTCGCGTCGCTCATGGTTCTGGATTGAGCAACGGCTTCACCGCCCACCTCGGGGAAGACGTTCGAGCGCGGGGCATCAAAAAGCCCGCACCGGCGAACCGGGCGGGCTGAAGATTGCTGAACCAGGACCATGGACCACAGCGAATGTGGGTGATCATGGTTAAAAAAGTCTTAACGCCAGATAATAGTGGTCTATTCGTGTAAATCGGGCAAAACGATCCACGCATTGCCGCGCCCATGATCTGATTCCCGCAAAGCGTCGCGTCCGAGAACGCGCGGCGGGCTCCGGGGGGGGGGGGCGCGCCGGTCAGAGCCGGTCCCGATAGCATGACAGCCGGGCTCGCCTCGCAGACAACGCGCTGACCGACGCCCAATCCGTATCGCTTCGGCGGCAAGCGCTCCAGCCATCCGCGTTGAGGCGCGGCAGCGGCTCCGCCTTTCGGCACCTGTGGTCACGTCGGGTGCCGCAGACGGGGTTGCTGGCGCGCCGGGGCATGGACCGCGCCAGAGCGCGTGACGCCGGATTGTGCACTGCGCGAGGCGACACAAGAGTCTCACATGCTCTGCGCCTGGCTATAAGCTTGGCCATATGATTTATCTGTGGTCGAGTATTATTAACCACAATCAATAATTGCCAATTGCTGTTCGAGAGGTCAGTGTTTTTATGTTGCGTAATTTGAGTATTGGCTATGGACTACGTAGGGATATGCTATTTTACTGAGGTCGGACGTTGCCTGTGCGCTCATGCGGCGGGCGGGGGCGGCAATTCCTTGGCTGCCGATCAGAATACCGGGTTGTCTGCCGGCGTACTCCGCTTGCTTCCTGCCGTCGCCCCGGTGACCGGTGCAAATCCGTCCTCCGCGTCACCACCGGGCGCCGGGGGAAGCAGGACGGCATCCTCCGCCCCATTGCTCCGCGGTTCCGGAGAGCCCGTCTTCGCGTTCAGTTCCCTGAGCGGGACGGGCGAAGGTTGGGGAGCCGGAGGCGCAACCGGCGGAGCGCCGTCGCCGGAGGTGAATGCGGGGCTCAGCTTGATCCTGGCCGCGGGGGCCGTCGCGTTCCTCCGCCGACGGCGCGCGAAGGCGTGAGGCGCCGGCGACGAATGCCCGCGTCGTGCGTTGACGGCATCATCCAGCCTTACCCATCATTTTGCCTCGCCCCTCATCGAGCCCTGCCGGAGTGTCCGATGCTCATTCGATCCGCATTGCTTTTCGTGGCCCTGACGTCGGGCGCCCACGCCGCGGCGTTCGATGACGTGAAGGGGTATCTGGCGTCCTGCCTCCGGTTCGAGATGAACGGGGCCGAGGCGCGACGCGGCGCGAACCCGGCCTCCAAAGTCCGCCATGCGCTGGAGCGGTGCGGTCCGGAGTTCGATCGCGTTGAACGGGCGGACGGGCGGCGCCTACGCAGCGATGGCGGGATCAGCCCCTCGACCAAGGAGGTCATCCAGAGCGTCGTGGGCCGAAACGGAGGCGGCTTCTCCAACGTCCGGTACTGACTCCGGTCGGTTCCACGGTGGCCAGGCGTTCGATCCGGCCACCGAAGATCCGGCGTCGCGCCCGCTCACTGTCGCCGCTGCGTGTCCGCGCGCGCCTCGTCGAACGCCTCGTGCGCCGTGTCGCGCGCGCCCTGCTTTGTCTCGGCGGGATCGGTCTCGGGGCGGTTCGGGTCGATCATGGTCGCGACGCTCGTCGTATCGGCCTTCGGACGGGGATGGGTGGCCGAGATCAGGTCGGCTGTACCTCGGTGTCCTCCACCTCGGGGTCGTCCTCTTCCGGCACGGTGGGCTTGGGCGGCTCGATCTCGTCGAGGCGGGACGGATCCTCGATCAACGCGCCCGGATCCTCGCCGGGCATCGGGGTGTCAGCCTGAATCATGGTGCGCGTCTCCGTTCTGGTAGCGCTACGTTCCATGAGCCCGGGCGTTCCCATCCGGTGCCGCCGCGCGTTCCCACTTCGTATCGAGGGGCACAACCTGCATGTCGACGTTAGCCGAGCGAAAGGCGCGCCTGATCGTCCACGGGGATGCGCCCTACAACGCGGAGCCACCGCTGGCCCGGCTGCGCGCCGCCTACCGTACGCCGGCAGAGGCGTTCTACGTGCGCTGCCACGGAGATCTGCCGGCGATCGTCGCGGACGAGGCCCGCCTCGCCGTCGATGGTGCGGTCTCGACGCCGCTCGAGATGTCGCTGCACGACGTGCAATCGAACTTCCCGCACGTCGTCGTCACCGCGACGATGCAATGCGCGGGCAATCGCCGGGCCGACATGCGAGCGGTCGCGCCGGTTTCCGGTGATCCGTGGGAAGGCGGCGCCATCGGCACGGCCGACTGGACCGGAATCCGATTGGGGGATGTGCTGCGCGCGGCCGGAATCCGAGAGGGCGCGGGCCTGCATGTCGCGTTCGAGAGCCACGACACGGTCGAGGGGCATCCCTACGGCGTCTCCATCCCGCTCGCGAAGGCGCTGGCGCCGGAAACCCTGCTGGCCTTCGCCATGAATGGCGAGACGCTGCTGCCGGAACACGGTTTTCCGCTGCGGGCCGTGGTGCCGGGGTACGCCGGGGTGCGGAGCCCGAAATGGCTGAAGCGCATCACGGTGCAGGACCATCCCTCCGACAACCCGATCCAGGCGAACGACTACAAGCTCTTCCCGCCCGATGTGACCGCGGAGACGGCCGACCCAGCGAAGGGCCACACCATCAACACGATGCCGCTGAACGCGGCGATCTGCGAGCCGATGCGCGGCGCCGCATTGAGCGCCGGAACGACCAGGATCCGCGGCTACGCGGTGTCGGGTGACCGCGCTGTGGTGCGTGTCGACGTCTCCGGCGATGGGGGGCGATCCTGGGTTCAGGCCTCGCTCGAGCAGGACGCCGCTGCGCCCTTCGCTTGGACGTTCTGGACGGTCGACCTCGACCTGCCCTCCGGCGAGCGCGTGTTGGTGGTGCGGGCGTGGGACGAGGCCGGCCAGACACAGCCCGCCGACCCCGACGTGACCCGGAACTGCAAGGGCTATCTCAGCACGGCATGGCACCGCGTGCCGGTGAGCGTCGCCTGACGGCTGCCTGGCCGAGCGGGCGTTCCGGGCGGACGCGCCGGCCGCGCGTGAACGGGGGAGACACGGCGGCCGGCGCGCTCGCGAGCGGGAGCCCGGTCAGGCTCGACCGCCGCGATCGGGAGGATATGGGGATGGCCGGAGGGAACGGGCAGATCCCCGTTCGGCCTCAGGCCTCCTGGGTCTTGCGCGGCCGCCCGACACGCTTGGGCGTCTCCGAGACGGTCGCTGCGGGGTCCGCGGCTTTCGGGGCAGCCTTCTTGCGCTGCTGGCCGAGACCGAGGCTCCTGGCGAGAGCCGAGCGCTGTTCGGAGTAGCTCGCGGCCGTCGAGGGGTAGTCGCGCGGCAGGCCGTAGCGCTCCCGGTACTGCTCGATCGTCATCCCGTTGCCGTTCAGATGCCGCTTCAGCGTCTTGTACGGCTTGCCGTCGACGAAGCTGATCAGCGCATCGGGGGTGATCGACTTCCGGATCTGCGATGGGGTGGGCCTGTCGGCCGCCGGCGCCTCGGGGGCGCTGCTGTTGCCAAGCCCCGCGAGCGCAGCGTGCGTGTTGGCGATCAAGCTGGCAATCTCGCCCGGCTGCAGGTGGTTGTTCGAGACGTAGGCGGAAACGAGACCCGCCGTCAGTTCGATGTAGTCGGGAGCCCCACGCTCGATCGTTTCGACGGTTTCGTCCACGGTGTGCACCTATGCTTTAAGAATCGGCACAATGTGCTGTCGAACGTCACAAGGCAATGCGATAACGATTGTGCTGATTGTTTCTACAAGCATTCGCGGTGGATACGCTGTAGGGCTCCGAAATCGGTGCCCCCCCGCTCTCGTCGCCGCGCATGACGGTGAAACCGGGAGCCGGTTCGCGGGGATCGGAAGGCGGCGCGCTGCGGGGCCCGTGCGCCGCGCGGCATCCCAAGCCCCATTCCCGCTCAAGCTGCCATCGGGAACGGTTCGAAGTCCTCGATGTCATGCGCTCGTTGACGCCGAACCGGTACCCACGTCGGCGGCGAGCGCTCTAACCAGCGCGACGCGCGCAACGGACGTAGGTCGAGGTGCCCATGGCGCTCGTCCAGGTCAGGCGGCCGCCATTCACCGCGATGCGGACCTGCGAGGACCAGCGGCGGTCGCGGTCGCCGCAATCGGCCGCCATGGCCCAGGCGTTGCCGGTTCGATGGGCGCCGCGAAAGCTGCAGATGGTGTCGCCGGCCTTGGCGCGATCGGGCGTGAACGTCGCCGGGACGTAGCCCTTGCGGCGCGCGGGGGCGCTGCAGGCATCCGGAGTGGGCCCCCAGGTCCCGACATAGTCAAACCCGGCCGTGGCCGAACGGGTCGTCGCCGGCGGCACGACGGGTTGCGTTACGACGATCGGCGATGCGGGGGCCGTCACGGTATCGGGGGCCGCAACGGCCCCGGCCGGCTCGGGTGCCGCAAGCGACATCGCCTGCCGGGACAGGTCGTCGGGCTGATCGATGAGCGGCTCCCCGACGGACTGGACCGAAGACGTCTGGAAGGGCAGATCCTCGTCGAGATAGGCGCCGCAATAGGCGAACAGCCCGGCCCAACCGAGAACGAGCAGGACGTGGAGCGCCGTACTCCGTCGGCTCTCGGCGCTGGGACCGGCGAGCGGTCCCGCCACGATGATCGCCCCCATGTCCCCCTCCCGCTCAGCTCTTCCCCAGTTTGCCTATGCCTCGGGGCGACATCTGCTCATCTTCGGGAGACGCGATATCGCGCCCTGGATAGGCATGTATTCGGTGTCGAGGTCGACGGCATTTCATTAACATTGAGTAAATCGTTAACATTGCGTTAATGTGCCAATATTGATTGGCGGACGCATCGTTCGTCACCTCGTCCGGAGCGGTGGGCGGCCCCGGCCGACAGCAATCGGGCGCCCCGCATCAATGCGGCGCGGCGGGCATGAGCCCGGCTTCCGGGACACGGGCTGTGCCACGGTCGTCGCGCTCGGGGCGGTGCATCGTTCGCGGGTGGGCCTCGGGGCCTCGCCGTCCGACCGCCGACGCGCGGGCCGATTCGGCGCAACATAGCGTTGGCCGGATCGGAATGTGCCTGCCGCTGTGGATCCCACCCTCATGCGGATGTCATGGCGCCGCGGAGGTCTCTCCCCGACCGCGCCCCGGTCCCGGGTCGAACGGCTCCCGGAGGAAGAGGCCACGGATGGCACGGCACCGTCGATGACGACCACGCGCGGTACGAATGCTGCCAATTCCAGGGCTGATGCTGCAGGACGACACGAAGAATATCAATTCCGTGCCTGAGTGCGTCGGGGCTTATGTTTTGAATGTGCAAATTTCGTAATAAATCATGATCCGACACGAAGATATAACTCGGTTCATGTACTTATATTAAAATGTATTTGAGTTACGAGAATTCGAGGCATGTTCGATCGGCGCGTTCCTTGTCATAAGGGTTTCATTAACCATCCTGATGAGACATCGACATCGCGTCGACGCGTGACCGACGCATGGCGATCCGGTCCGCCGAAGACCCTGACCGTCCCGCTGAGGGCTGCGCGTGTTTGCAGGGCCGTGCGGGCAAAGAGACTCGTTCCTGATGCCGTCCTTCCAAGGCCAGTCAATCATCCCGACCTGCGATCGCAAGATCCGCAACGGGGGCCGGCTTCCGGTCACGGCCGTCACCGCCGTAGCACTGCTCTTGGGCTCCCCCGCGCCGGCCGCCGAGCGCCCCCAGCCGACGGTGACGAGCGGCCCTGACGGCCGAAACGGGCAAGCCAACGCCATCTTCTCGAATGTCGCCGCGACGCCCGGCCGAGACGGCGGCGACGTGACCCTGATCGATGTCGATCCCACGGCCGCCGGGCGCGATGCCGCCGCGACGATCCAGGTCGGCTCGGTGGGCGGAAACGGCGGCCGGGGCGACACGCGCGCTTGGGCGTCCGTCCCCGGCGCCGATGGCGGGCGCGGCGGGGCCGTCGCGGTGACGCTGTCGGACGAAGTCGTCGGGCGGGGCGATCAGATCACCGACGCTGCGCGGCCGGTTTTCAAGCCGATCCCCCGGTTCTGGGTCTTCTCCCGGGGCGGGAATGGCGGCGACGCCCAGAAGGATGTCGGCGGCGGCGGCGCTGCCGGCTCGGTCAGCCTGACCCTGTCGTCCACGGTCTCGACCGAGGGACAGGCCTTCCTGGGCGTCCGGGTGAGCGCGGTCGGCGGCAAGGCCGGCTACGGCGGCACCGACGCGGACCAGACCGCGTCCCGGCAGGGCGGCGCCGGCGGTCCGGCCTCGCTCACGGTGACGCGCTCCGGCCAGGTGATCACCGACGGCGTCGGGGCGACCGCGGTGATCGTCGAGTCCCTCGGCGGCGCCGGCTCCATCCGCGGATCCGGGACCGCCTACAGCAACCCGTACGTGACGCAGGGTGGCGCGGGCGGCACCGCGCGCCTCGACATGTCCGGGACGATCAGGACCTCCGGCGACTACGCCCTCGGCGCCCTGGTCCAGAGCATCGGCGGCAACGGCGGCAACCAGCCGGATGCCGGCGGACGGCCGGGTGCCCGGGGCGGCGACGGCGGCACCGTCACGGTGACCCAGCGCGGCACGATCGTCACGGAGGGCGACTACGCCCTCGGCCTCGTGGCGCAGTCGGTCGGCGGGCCGGGCGGCGCGGGCGGCGGCGGCGTCTTCGGCGGCGGCACCGGTGGCGCCGCCGCCCCGGGCGGGACGGTGACCCTGACCAACAGCGGCACGGTGACGACCTCCGGCGCTGGGGCGACCGGCCTCGTCGCGCAGAGCATCGGCGGCGGCAGCGCCCTCTCGGCCCTGCCGCTCTCGGCCCTCGCGGTCGCATCCACGACCACTGGCGGCGGGGCCGGGGGCACGGCGCTCTGGTTCTCCAGCGGCGGCGCGGGCGGTACGGGCGGCGCCGGCGGCACCGCCGAGATCGTCAACGCGGGCGGCCGGATCACGACCGAGGGCGAATCCGCCTTCGGGGCGCTCGCGCAGAGCATCGGCGGCAGCGGCGGCACCGGAGGGCGTGCGGTCACCGCGGGCGCTTTCTTCTCCGTCGGCCTGGGTGGCGGCGGCGGTGGTGGCGGCGATGGCGGTCTGGCCCGCTTCACCGGCCGGGCCGGCGCGATCGAGACGAGCGGAGCGGGATCGACGGCCGTGCTGGTGCAGAGCGTCGGCGGCGGCGGCGGTGTGGGCGGCGACGTCAGAAGCACCGCGGTCGGGGTCGTGCTCTCGGCCGCCTCCGCGGACGCCTCCGGCGGTCCGTCTTCGTGTCGGGGGGCGTCGTGGGGTTTGCGTGCGGCGGCGGGGTCGGCGGCGCGGTCACGGTCACGCAGGCCGGCAGCGTCACCACCGGGGGCGCCTCCGCGACCGGCATCCTGGCGCAGAGCATCGGCGGCGGCGGCGGTAACGGCGGCGCTGCCTCGACGCTGGCGGCCCCCGGCTTCTCCTTCGACAAGACCCTGAACGGCCTCCTCGGAAAGCTCCCGATCGCCGATGCCCTCACGGTGACGGAGACGATCGGCGGCGTCGGAGGGATCGGCAATCGCGGCGGCTTGGTCACGGTGACGAACCAGGGCGCGATCACGACCGGCGGGTCGAACGCCTACGGCATCGAGGCTCAGAGCGTCGGCGGGGGCGGCGGCAATGGCGGCACCGTGTCCGGATCGGCCCAGGGCAAGCTCGCCGTCAGCCTGACGCTCGGCGGAAAGGGCGGCGTCGGCGGCAGCGGCGGCGACGTGGCCGTCACCAACGCCGCCACCGGCGCGATCGCGACCTGGGGCGACGGTTCCCACGGGATCCTCGCGCAGAGCATCGGCGGTGGCGGCGGCACGGGCGGCAGCATCGCGGCACGCGAGGATTCCGATCCCGACACCGTGGGCACGCTCTGGAAGCAGATCAAGCAGACGATCGGTGTCACCGCCTACGAGACATGGGCGAAGGACAAGAGCAACAAGGAAAACAAGCAGGCGCTCGATCAATTCCTGAAGGACATCAAGACCAGCGATACGTACAAGGACCTCGCCGACACGCTCAAGAACTCGGATTTCGGCAAGGCGCTCAAGTCCTACAGCGGCAGCGTCTCGCGCTACCTGGACGCGCAGAAGAAGGGCGCCGCCAAGCTGCCCGATGTCTCGGCCACCCTGGCGCTGGGCGGCGACGGCGCGCAGGGCGGCAGCGGCGCTGCCGTCTCGGTCGAGAATGCCGGCACCATCCGGACGATGGGCATCGGTTCGCACGGCATCGTCGCCCAGAGCATCGGCGGGGGCGGCGGCCAGGGCGGCCTCGCCTTCGCGGAGGCGACCAACCAGACCAACGTCTCGGCGACGCTCGGCGGCACCGGCGGCAGCGGCAACACCGGCGGCACGGTCAAGATCGTGAATACCGGCCTCGTCGCCACCGCGGAGGAGGCCGCCTACGGCCTCTACGCGCAGAGCATCGGCGGCGGTGGCGGCAACGGCGTCGCCGCGACCATCGCCAACAGCAGCGCGAACAAGGGCCTGACCCTCAACCTGACCGTGGGCGGCTCCGGGGGGACCGGGGCGCATGGCGGATCGGTTCGGGTCGAGAATAGCGGCGCGGTGACCACCACGGGGACCGAGGCGCATGCGGTGGTCGCCCAGAGCATCGGCGGCGGCGGCGGGAGCTTTTCCGCGCCCTCCGCCGCGACGGCCGACGACGACACGCCTGCCGCGGAGAACGGGACGACAGCTTCCGGGAAGGGGGAATCCAAGACCGACGCCAAGACCGACGCCAAGACCGAGGCCAAAAGCAATTCCACGAGCGACGCGCAGGCCCTGGCGGACGCCCTGCTGGCCGCGCTCGACATCGCGCGGATCGCGCCTCCGGAGGATCCGGCCGGCGTGTCGGAGAAATCCGGCAGCCTGACGCTCGGCGGTTCCGGACGAACGGCGGGCCAAGGCGGCGCCGTGACGGTGGTCCAGGCCGGCTCGATCGCCACGACGGGCTTCGGGGCCGTGGGCATCCTGGCCCAGAGCATCGGCGGCGGCGGCGGCCTCGCCTCGGTCGCGGCCGGCCCGGGGGGGCACCGATACGCGTTCGGGATCGGCGGCGCCGGCGGCGCGTCGGGGAATGGCGGCCCGGTCACGGTGAGCCTCACAGCGGGCGCGCAGGTCTCCACCACCGGCGACGCGGCACCGGCCCTGCTGCTGCAGTCGATCGGCGGCGGTGGCGGCTATGGCGGCGCGCATCAGGTGATGGGCTACGCGGTCCCCTACGCATTGCGAGACGGCGCCAGCGGCGATGGCGGGACCATCCGGGTGACGCTGGAGGACGGCGCCGCGATCCGCACGACGGGCGCCCAATCCCACGGCATCCTGGCCCAGAGCCTGGGCGGCGGCGGCGGCCTGCTCCTCGATCTCAACGGCCCGGTCACTGCGGCGTCGCCGGGCCAGAGCCGCCTCAACGCCAGCGGCAAGGGCGGCGACATCGCCATCGCGTCGTCCGGGTCGATCATCGCGTCGGGCCGGGATGCCTACGCTATCTTCGCCCAGTCCGGCGTCCAGCGCACCGACGGCAGCCTGGAGCCCGACCGGGAGCGGGGCGGCCGGATCGATATCCGGGTGAACGGCCTCGTCACCGGCGGCAGCGGGAGCGGGGCGGCGCTCCGCGTCGATGGCGGGCGCTACACCACGATCGACATCGATCAGCGCGCCGTGGTCAGCGCGGCCTCGGGCCGGGCCATCGTCGGCGCCGTCACCGCCGGCGAGATCAACAATTACGGCACCGTGATCGGCGACGTGGACCTGGCCGCCGGCCAGGCGGGAAGCGTCACCTTCGTGAACGGTGGCTTCCACAACACGAGTGCGACCTCGGCGATCCTGCGCACCGGCCCCGAAGGGGTGATCGCGCTGGGTCCGAACGGCCGCCTTCACAACAGCGCCGTCCTCGACATCGGCGGCGTCGGCACCGTCGCCCGGGCGACCGTGACCGGAAGCTTCGAGCAGAGCGCGTACGGGCGCCTGCTGGTCGACGTCGCGCCCCTGGCGCCGGAGGGCGCCCTGCGCGCCGATCTCCTCACCGTCACCGGCACCGCATCCCTCAAGGGCGTGGTCGAGCCGCACCTGATCGATGGGCTCCTGCCCGGCCGGTACACCTTCCTCAGGGCCGCCCAGGTGTTGGAGAACAGCGCCGTCGCCACCGGCGGCAGCATCCATTCCGGCGCGGTCCCGATCTCCTGGTCGATCGTCGCGTCGGGCGACAGCCTCGCCCTGGTCCCGAGGGCCCGGTTCACGGACCCGGTGGGCGTGACGCTCACCACGGACCAGCGCAGCGTCGCGCAGGGCCTGCAGGACGCCTGGGACGGCAACACCACCAAGCTGGGAACCCTCTACGGGCGCTTCCTCTCGGTCGACAGCCAGAAGGCCTACGCGGCGGCCCTCGACGAGCTCAAGCCGGAATCCAACCAGGACAACCTGACCGACCGGACGCTCGACACCCGCAAGGGCCTCCAGCGGGCCATGAGCTGCCCGGCCTTCACCGGCACCGGCACGCTCCTGCGCGAGGGCGAGTGCGTCTGGGGCCGGATCACCAGCGCCCACACGACCCAGTCCGCGACGGCCGACGACGTCGGCTACCACCAGACCGCCCTCAGCTACCAGAGCGGTCTCCAGACCGAGTTCGCCCCGGACTGGTTCTTCGGCCTCACCGGCGCCTATACCCGCGCCCTCCAGAGCGACCCCGACCGGATCACCGGGACGACCAGCGATGCCGGCGACGTCTCTGCGGCGCTCAAGCACCAGATCGGCCCCTGGCTCCTCGCGGCCTCGGCCAATCTCGGTTATGCCTGGGCCGACAACAAGCGCTTGATCGACTTCGGCGGCATGACCGCGACGGCGCGCAGCAAGTCCGGCATCCTCACCGCGGGCGGGCGGCTGCGGGCGAGCTACCAGGTCCTGTTCGGGGACTGGTACCTCAAGCCCTACGCGGATCTCGACCTGCTCTACAGCTATAGCCCGGCCTATTCCGAGACCGGCGCCCCGGGCTTCAACCTCGACATGCGCCCGGTGGCCAAGACGCTGGTGGCGTTCAGCCCGATGCTGGAGATCGGCGGCCGGATCGACCTCGACGAAGGCCGCTGGATCCGGCCCTTCGGCACGCTGGGCGTGACGCTCCTGTCGGACGACCACTTCACCGGCAAGGCGAGCTTCCAGGGGACCGGCGCGCTCGGGCTGTTCGCCACGGAATCGTCGATTCCCGACCGCCTCGGCGAAATGGGCCTGGGCTTCCAGATCAGCCTGGGCGGCGGCATCGAGGTGACCGGCGAGTATCAGGGCCAGGTCGGCGACCACTTCCTCTCGCATGCGGGGACCGCCCGGATGCAGCTGCGCTTCTGAGGGCCGGGCCCGGCAACGCAGCGGGGGCCGATCAGGGGCCGCCACCCTGGCGGTCCGTGCTCCTGGGGGAACACCTGTCGTCCAGGCCGGCCGGGCCGGTCCTGCGCGTGCAGCGCCTTATCGCCCCGTGTACCCGAGCGCAGCCGCGGCCTCCTTCAGGCGCGCGAACGCCGTCGCGTAGCGCTCTCGCAGGAAGGTGGCATCCGGCAGGATCCGGGAGGGGCAGAGGTTGTCCTCGTTGTCGGACATCTTGATCAGGATCGCCGGAAGACTGCCCGCCGCGATCACCTGCGTGATCCGCTCGGAATACGCCGTCCGTTCCTTCGGTTTCGTGAGGATCCCCACGGCCTCGATCACCTCCGGGGTGAACCCGGCCGCCCGCAGGTCCGCGGTCGAGCGCGGCGTATCCTCGAGGACGTCGTGAAGCAGGGCGGCCTGCATCACCCCCATGGGGTCGATGTCGAGGCCGTCCACCAGCCGGGCATGACCGGCCCGGGCCAGCGCGGCGTTGGCGACCCGCTCCAGGTGCCGCATGTAGGGCTGACCCCCCTTGTCGATCTGGCCCGCGTGAGCCGTGAGCGCGAAGGTGTGGGCGTCGAAGATCGTCGGCACGCTATCTCCCCTCAACGGATGCACCGGCACGCGCGCAGGATAGCGCATATCGCGCGCGCGCAACCGGCCCGTCGGTGGGGAACGACCCGAGCGGCGGTGGCGTTCGGGCCGTTGCGTGTCAGAGTTGGCCGCCGAAGCTGAGCAGGCCTCCGACCGCCGTGGTGCCGAGTGCCGTCGTCCGCACGGAGGCGGTCGCCGACACGGTGAGGCTGTTGCCGAGGCCGAACGCCAGGCCGGTACGCGCCTCGCCTCGGGTGCGGGTCAGGTCGGCCTTGTAGCCGAAGTCGCCGATGTAGTCGGCATGGGCCGTGAACCGCATCGTCGGCTTGCGGACAGCCTGCTCGATCTCGACCCCCGAGATCCAGCTGAGGCCCGTCGTCAGCGGCACCGAAACATCCGCGCCGAGAAAGGCGAGCGTGCTGCGGTAGACGATCCCGTCGTACTGTACGGGAAAGCTGACATTGGCTTCCGTGTAGCCTTGACGGGTGACGCGGCTGGTCCTGACCCCGCCATGCCAACCCAGCACCAGATCCCCGAAGACCGGGAGGGACTGCCCGATCTCGAGCGTTCCGGCGAGGCCGCCGATCCGGGCGTTGCCGGTGCCGGCCTCCGTGGCGGTGGTTTGCAGGCGGCGGACATCGGCGTGGTACTGGCTGGCCGCCAACGCGGTGCGCATGTACCACGCACCCCCCGCGTAGGGTTGGCTCCAGTTGAGGAAGGCCCCCGCGCCGACAGCGTTGCGGTTGTCGTTGAACGCCGGCGATGGCAGGGCCCGGTAGGGCGCGTAGCTGAGATGGCCGCCGACCGTGAGATTGTCGGTCAGGCCATAGCTCAGGGGCAGCGTCGAGAGCGTATCGGTGCTGCTGCCGTCGGAGACGATCCCCGCGCTGGCCGACCAGCAGAGACTCCCGCGGCTGCAGGACCAGGTCTGCTGCAGATAGGCGAGCGACTGGCGCTGGATCTCCAGAACCGAGAACGTGTCGTATCGCAGCCGGGCGACCGACCGGCGCGTGTTCGTCACATCGACGAGTTGGGTCCGAACGTCCGTGGACGGCGCGGGGGTGGTCGAGGTCTGGGCGGGAGCCGGAACCTGTGCCGGGGTGGTTGAGACCGTCGGAGCCGGTTCCGGGGCCGGTGCCGCGGGCTGCCCCTGCACCGACGCAGGCGTTGGGGCGGAGGCCTGCCCCGCCGCCGGGACGGAAACCTGGCCGGCTGTGCTGCTCTGGGTCTGGGTCCGGGCGGTCGAGGGCCCGCTGGCAGGCGTCGCCGGATAGGTGATCTTCCACAGGACGGCGTGGGGATCGCCCGAGTCGGACTCGGAATAACCCGCTGCCACCCGGCCGTCAGCTGAGAGGGCCTGGACCTCGGACACGCCGCCGCCATCGGACCTCAGGGTGCCGAGATCGCTCCTGCTGCGCCACCCGTCGCCGAACCAGACGACGCCGTGCGCGAACCCCGAACTGGTGCTCGCCATGCCGCCGGCGACCCGGCCGTCGGCGGACAGGGCCCGCACCCAGGACGAGCCGCTGTTGTCGGCCCGGAGCGTGCCGAGGTCGCGCTTCTCCGACCAGCGCGATCCGGACCAGAGCGCTGCATGGGTGTAGCCGGAATCCGTCGTGCTGCTGCCCGCCGCCACGGTGCCGTCGGCCGACAGCGCCCGCACCGTCGACGTGCCCCGGTTGTCGGATTTCAACGTGCCGAGATCGGTCTTGGTCGTCCAATTGGCGCCGGACCACAGGGTGGCGTGCGAATAGACGTCCACGCTCCGATCGGGGGCCGCATAGCCGCCGACCACGGACCCGTCCTTCGACAGTGCGTAGGCCCAGGACGTCCCGGAATTGTCGGACCGCAGGGTGCCGAGATCGGTCTTGGTCGTCCAGTTCCGCCCCGACCACAGCGCCGCATGGGTCGTCCCGGAATCGACGCTCGACTCGCCGGCCGCGACGCGCCCGTCATCGGACAGGGCGTAGACGCCGGACGTGCCCGACTGGTCCGATGTCAGGGTGCCCAGATCGGTCTTGGTCGCCCAGCGGTTTCCTGACCATACGATGGCGTGCAGCCTCTGGTCGGCGTTCTCGGCGATCCCCGCGATGACGCTGCCGTCCTTGGACACCGCGTAGGCCTTCGCGGCGCCGGTGTTGTCGCCCCTTAAGGTGCCGAGATCCTGCTTCTGCGACAGGTCGGCGCCCGACCAGGCCGCGGCACGCATGTTGGGACCCTGGCCGTCCGCATACGAATCCCCGACCGCGACGCTGCCGGTGGCGGAGAGTCCCCAGATCTCCGAAGCCCAGCCATTGTCGGTCTTGAGCGTGCCGAGATCCCGCTTGTCGCTGCTTCCGATCGTGGGGGCGGCCTGAACCTGCCTGTCCGTGCCGGTGGCGGGCGTCGCGTTCTCGACGGTGATCTTGGTATCGTTGTCGACTACGCGGTGGAGTTCGTCGGACGTCAGGGAGATGATACCGGCATGTCGCGGCGAGAGCTGGTTGACGTCGGAGCCCGAGACGGGCGTGAAGGTCTTGAAATCCGTCGTCTTGACCAGCTGAAATCCATTATTCATGTAATTGTCGTACATGACGATATAGCCGCTGCCATCGTTCAGGCGGTAAGCCTGCGGCCCTTCGACGGCATTGCTGGTCCTCTGCACCTCATCCTGCGAGGGCATGATATAGCCCCAGGTCAGATGGTCGGACACGGCATGCTTGATGACTCGGAGCCGGGCCGTGCTTCCCTGAGGCGACGACTCCGCCTTCATCAGCATATGATATTTGCCGTCTTGTTCGGTGATATCGTAGTCGATGTATCCGACGCCGTCCCGAGCATAGAACAGCTGTCTGGGTGTCTCAGTCAGCGCCGTAAAATCGCGGTTGGTGTGGGCGTAATAGGCCTTGTAGGGATCGTTTGATCCGACGGTCAGATAGACCATGTTCCGGTCGGTCAACGGATTGTAGGCGACCTGCGGGGCCCAGGCGGCGTGGAGGCCGGGGAACAAATTTGGATACTGCTTTTCGAAGTTGACGGTCGAGGATTTCCAATGAATGAGGTCCGGAGATTGCATCAGGACGATGCCCCGGTTGCTTCCCCAACCCTTCCAGCTCTGCATATCGGTTGCGGTCATGACGAAATTGCCGTCCTGCCCACGGTAGATGTAAGGGTCTCGAAGGCCGCCCATCTCGGTGTGACTTGCGTCAATGACGGAATTGCCATTGTTTAGCTTGTTAAAACGGCGGCCATCCAGGCTGTAGGAGAACTTCAACGTCTCCTCCCACGGGCGATTGCCCGTAAAATATGTCAATAAATATCCGTCGTACGGCGGATATTCTCCCGCTGCAAAGCTGCCGCTGGATGTAATTTGAAAGCATATCGCTGTAGCGGCGATTTTTATCGCGCGTTTCATTGTGTATCCCCCCTGTTTTATATTTTTGACCAGTTCTTATTATCCATGCCGCCTCCTGATCATCGCGCAGTTGCCTGACGCGCGACGGGATTGGGTTGCCCGAAAAACCGCCGGGTCAGATCACGGCGTCCGGCGATTTTCAGGCAAAACGGAAATATCATTGTCAATATTGATAGTATAGACCGCGCCGATTGCCAGAAAAATTCTAGCATATGTTCAAGAAGACAGACTAAAGCGACGCTTCACGAAGTGAGCCTATGACTGAAAGGCCGAGTCGGAGCATAAGACGCATTAAATTGCCGACGCAACAGCAAAAATGCAAGTTTATGCCAAACACCATAGATGAGATATAGATTTTGCAGCGTACATATATTCGGTCGGAAGACCAATGACCCACGCATCGCGGATTGATCTTCATCCTGATCGAAAAGATCAGATATTTTCGCCCGTCATGGCGAGTCCGCAAGCGCCGGGGCGAAGGCGACCCTCCTGTTGCCGGTTTGCGACAGGGCCTCGGTGCGGACTCCCGGCATGTCGGTACAGCCCCCCGCGGAGGGGGCGCGGGATCCGACGATGTTCGGCTGGCAGGCGTTGATGTCTGGCGATCGACGGCCGCTTCCGAATGACGGTCCGCTCACCCCGCGCCGTTCCGCCTGCGGAATTCGGCCGGCGTGATGCCGACGTGGCGCACGAAGGCGCGGCGCAGGGTGTCGGCGTTGGCGAACCCCGTCAGGGCGGCGACCTGCTTGGGCGGGAGGCTGTCCGCCTCCAGACAGCGCCGTGCCGCCGCGACGCGCGCCGCCTCGACCCAGTCGGCCGGCGTCACGCCGACCTCGTTCCGGAACAGGCGGGCGAAGTGCCGGGGGCTGAGGCCCGCCCGTCCGGCCAGCCGGGCCACGCTGTGATCCTCGGCGGGCGCGGCCGCGATCCAGCGCTGGATCTCCTGGAGGATTGCCCGGCCTGACGGCTCTGTCGCGCCGCTTCGGCTGAACTGCAACTGGCCCCCGGGGCGTTTGAAGAACATCACCAGTTGCGCCGCGACGCGCTTGGCAACGTCCCGCCCGAGATCCTCCTCGACGAGGGCGACGGCAAGGTCGAGGCCCGCGGTCACCCCGGCGGCGGTGCAGACCGGACCGTCGCGGACCTGGATCGCGTCGGGCTCGACCCGGATCGCGGGGTAGCGCCGGGCCAGGGCGTCGGCGGCCGCCCAATGCGTGGTGACCCGGCGTCCGTCCAGCAGCCCGGCTTCGGCGAGGGCGAAGGCCCCGGTGCAGACCGATCCGTAGCGCCGGGCCGCGGGCGCCGTGCGCCGCAGCCAGTCGAGGAAGGCGGCGGCCGGACGGCGATGCGGCGCGTCCGGCGATCCCGCCACCAGCAGCGTGTCGAGGGCGCCGGCGTCGGCCTCGAAGATGGTCCGGTCCCCGAGCAGTCGCGCGCCCGACGAGGTCCGGATGACGGCGGTGTCGATCGAGACGATCTCGGTGCGGTAGACACACCGCCCGGCTTGGACGTTCGCCTCCGCGAAGACGTCCAGCGGGCCGGAGACGTCGAGCATCTGCACGCCCGGTCCCGCGGCGATCGCCAGCCTCCGCTCCATGGTGCCCTCCCCGGCGTCCGTCGCACGCACGAATTGTCCGTCCGAGACGTGTTCCGTCAACTCCGGACGCGGCGCGCCGGGCTACCGTCTCGGGGTCAGCAAGGAGGGAAAGCCATGGCTCATCCAATCGACGGCGTCGCCATTCCCGACAGCACGCTTGCCCGGGCGGTGACCGAACTGGTCCGGGATACGGAATCGCCGCTGCTGTTCCACCATTCCAGCCGCGTCTATTACTTCGGCGCCCTGGCGGGGAAGCAGCGCGGCCTCAGCTACGATCCGGAGTTGCTCTATGTCGGGGCCATGTTCCACGACATGGGGCTGACGCCGCAGCACAGCAGCGCGCATGAACGCTTCGAGGTCGACGGTGCCAACGCGGCGCGGGATTTCCTGCGCCAGCACGGCATCGCGCAGGCCGACATCGACACGGTGTGGACCGCCATCGCGCTGCACACCACGCCGGGAATCCCGCAGCACATGCACCCGGTGGTCGCGCTGGTCACCGCCGGGGTCGAGATGGACGTGCTCGGCCTGACCTACGCCGCCTACAGCGACGCGGAGCGCTCGGCCGTGGTGCGGGCGCATCCGCGGACCCCGCATTTCAAGGAGGACATCATCCAGGCGTTCTACGAGGGGATCCGGCACAAGCCGGAGACGACCTTCGGCAACGTCAAGGCCGACGTCCTCGCCGACAAGGAGCCGCATTTCCACGCCGGCAACTTTTGTCGCGTGATCCGTGAGTCGCCCTGGCGCGGATGAGGGCATAGCCTACGGCGCGCCGTCCTGCAGAACGGCAGAACCCCGGGGGCCAGGGGCACCCGGGGTTCTGTACGACCTGAGCGGCCGGGCCGCCGTGACGGCTCCCGGCCGAGACAACTCCCGGCCCGGAGGCCGGGAGCGTCGCGGGTCCTAGTACGAGCCGAACTTGTAGTTCAGGCCGGCGCGGACGACGGCGAACTCGTCGTCGCGGCGGCCGATGGCGCT
>NZ_VRVG01000430.1:0-228 GCF_008040085.1 Methylobacterium sp. WL7
GTCGACCCGGCGGAGCGCGAGGGCGAGGCCTATCGCCAGTTCTGGGATAAGCTGCGACTCGGCACGTACCAGACAGCGGAATACAAGCGCTTCGGCAAGGGCGGCCGCGAGGTCTGGATCCAGGCGACCTACAACCCGATCAACGATGCGAGCGGGCGACCGGTCAAGGTCGTCAAGTTCGCAACCGACATCACCGCCCAAGTCCGAGAGCGCCAGCGTCGCGCCGAG
>NZ_VRVG01000431.1:0-227 GCF_008040085.1 Methylobacterium sp. WL7
TAGATCCTGCGGATCATTACGTCCGTTATGGTCGGGCTGAGGGGCGATTGCCCAATGCCGCGGCCCACCACGCGCGCGATTCCGAGCTGGAGCTGAAGAGGCAGGTCGATCCGGCCTGGTACCTCGCGACTTATACAGATGTGGCAGCGGCGGGCGTCGACCCGGCTGAGCACTACGCCCTCGCCGGCCACAGCGAAGGCCGTTACGCCAACGCCGCAGCTGCAGCC
>NZ_VRVG01000043.1:0-38127 GCF_008040085.1 Methylobacterium sp. WL7
CGCCCAGGCCGCGCCCGCGCTGGCGCCCGCCGCTCCGGCGCCGCGGCCACCCACGCCGTTCACCCTCCGGCCGAAGGTCCGCAACCGCACCCAGCCCCGCGCCCTGCTGATCGGCTCCTCCACCGGGGGGCCGCGGGCGGTGGGCGAGATGCTGGAGGGGATCGGCGCCGCCGCCCTGCGGCGGGTGCCGGTGCTGATCGTCCAGCACATGCCGCCGATCTTCACGGCCGTCTTCGCCGAGCACCTCTCCACCCGCACGGGACTGCGCGCGGCCGAGGGCAAGGCCGACGAGCGCCTGGAAGCGGGCCGGATCTACGTGGCGCCGGGCGGGCGCCACATGGGGCTCGTGGCGGGACCCGGCGGTCCCACGATCCGGCTCACCGACGGGCCGCCGGTGAACTTCTGCCGCCCGGCGGTGGACGTGCTGTTCAAGGACGCGGCCGTGGTGTTCGGCGCCGCCACCGCGACGGTGATCCTCACCGGGATGGGCTCGGACGGCACCAATGGCGCGCGTGCGCTCACCGATGCGGGCGGCCCGGTCCTGGCGCAGGACGAGGCGACCAGCACCGTCTGGGGCATGCCCGGCAGCGTCGCCCGGGCCGGCCTCGCCGAGGCCGTGTTGCCGCTCCCCGAACTCGCGACGGCGCTGCGCGCCCTGATCACGGGGCAGCCGTCATGACCGAACTCGAGTTCGAATACCTGCGCAGCTTCCTCAAGCAGCGCTCCGGCCTCGCGCTGACCGCGGAGAAGCGCTACCTGGTCGAGAGCCGCCTGACCCCGGTCTGCCGGCGCTTCGGGCTTGCGACCCTCGGCGACCTCATCGGCACGCTGAAGCTCGGCCAGGACGGGGCTATCGAGCGCGCCGTGGTCGAGGCGATGACCACGAACGAGACCTTCTTCTTCCGCGACCGCATCCCGTTCGACCTATTCCGCGATACGATCCTGCCCGAGGCCCTGGCGCGCAACGCCAGCCGGCGCCGGCTTCGGATCTGGTGCGCCGCGGCCTCGACCGGCCAGGAGCCCTATTCCCTGGCCATGCTGCTGCAGGAGGCGGCGCCCCGGCTCGCCGGATGGCAGGTGGAGATCGTCGCCACCGACCTGTCCACCGAAGTGATCGAGAAGGCCAAGCTCGGCCTCTACAGCCACTTCGAGGTCCAGCGCGGCCTGCCGGTGCAGTGGCTGATCAAGTACTTCACCCAGATCGGCGAGCAGTGGCAGATCGCCCAGAGCCTGCGCTCCATGGTGGATTACCGCCAGCTCAACCTGCTGCACAGCTTCGCGTCGCTCGGCCAGTTCGACGTGATCTACTGCCGCAACGTGCTGATCTACTTCGACGCGCCGACCAAGTCGGACGTGCTGGCCCGGCTCGCGGCCCAACTCGCACCGGGGGGCGCCCTGCTGCTCGGGGCGGCCGAGACCGTGATCGGCCTGACCGACCGGCTCAGCCCGAACCCGAAGCAGCGCGGCCTCTACGGCCACTCCGAACCGGTGGGCCGCACCTCCGAGATGGCACCGCCCCTGCGCGTGGCCGCCGGCGTCTGACGGCCCGGCGGCCGGTCCGGGCCCCGTTCGCTTCGGGATCGTCGCGGCCGGCCTCGGCGCCATTCCCGGTTCCGCCGTCCCGACGGGCGCCCCACCGCCGGGCGCATCGCCCGCCTGCGCCCGAACGGGGTCGACCCCGGCGTAGCGAGACGGCATCAAGGGCCTGCGCAGCAGCCCGGGACCGGCGGACGGCCCGGCGGCCAGGAGACACGGCATGGCGGCAGGAATGGCGGCAGAACACGGGGCGGGATTGCCCAAGGTCGCGTTCATCGGCACGGGCGGGACGATCTCGTCGCTGGGACGCGACGCCCTCGACATCCTCGATTACACCGCCACCGACCGGCGCCTGGAAGCCGGCGCGATCCTGGACGCGGTCCCGGAACTGGCCGCGGTCGCCACCGTAATCCCGGTGCCGTTCCAGGCGGTTCCGAGCCCGGCCATCGGGTTCGCCGCGTGGCGCGACCTCGTCCTGCTGTGCGAGCGGACCGCCAGGGAGCATCCGGACCTCGCTGGCATCGTGATCGGGCACGGCACCGCCACCCTGGAGGAGACCGCCTACGCGCTCAGCCTCACGCTCACGATCGACCTGCCGGTGGTGCTGGTCGGCTCGCAGCGGCCCATGAGTGCGCTGTCCACCGACGCCAAGCTCAACCTCGTGGCGGCGATCCGCACCGCCGCCAGCCCCGCGTCCCGGGGGCGCGGCGTGCTGGTGGTGCTCAACGACGAGATCCAGGCGGCCCGCGAGGTCACCAAGACCTCGGTGGCCCGGCTGCAGACCTTCCGCACCCCGGATTTCGGCGTGCTCGGCCAGGTCGACGGCGATCATGTCCGCTACTACCGCCGCTCCGAGCGGGCGCACGCGCCGGGCACGCCCTTCGACATCCGGGCGCTGGCCGCGCTGCCGCGGGTCGACGTGTGCTACGGCTACGCCGATGCCGACGGCACCGCGGTGCGAGCGTTCCGGCAGGCGGGGGCCCGCGGCCTGGTCGCGGCCGGGCTCGCCCCGGGGATGATGCCGCCGGCCGAGGCCGACGCCCTGGAGGAGGCCGCCGCGGCGGGCATCCCGGTGGTGATGTCGACCCGGGCCGGCAGCGGGGTGGTGCCCCTGACCACGCGGCTGCGCACCCGCGGCATCCTCAGCGCCGACAACCTGACGCCGCAGAAGGCCCGGATCCTGCTCGCCCTGGCGCTGACCGTGACATCCGAGCCCGAAGCGGTCGCGCGCCTCTTCGCGACCTACTGAGAACCGATGCCCCTGATCGATCCCGTCCGGACGCTCCTCCTGGTCGTCGACATCCAGGTCCGGCTGATGCCGGCCATCGCGGACGGCGCCGGGGTGATCGCCAACACGGGCCGCCTCCTGGCGGCGGCCAAGCTGCTCGACGTGCCGTCCCTGTTCACCGAGCAGAATGCCGGCGGCCTGGGTCCGACCGTGCCGGATCTCGCCCCGGAGCCCGGGGCGGCCTTCGCCAAGATGAGCTTCGGCGCCGCGCAGGCGCCGGGCTTCCTCGACCGGATCGGGGACCGCGACCTCGTCGTGACCGGCTGCGAGGCGCATATCTGCGTGCTGCAGACGGCCCTCGGCCTCCTGGAGGCTGGGCGCCGCGTCTGCGTGGTCGCCGACGCGGTCGGCTCGCGCCGGAGCGAGAACCGTGTGGCCGGCCTCGCCCGGATGGCGGCCCACGGGGCCGAGATCGTCACCACCGAGATGGTGGTGTTCGAATGGCTCGGCACCGCCCGGCACCCGCGCTTCCGCGAGGCCGTCAAGCTGATCAAGTGAGCGGGCTCAGCCGCCGTCGAGAGCCGCCCGGGTGCGGGCGTCGGTGCCGATGTCGTCCGGGCCCTCGAGGCCCAGGACCTCGATCAGCCGCATCCGGGCGCGGCTGACCCGGCTCTTGATCGTCCCGACGGCGACGCCGCAGATCGCGGCCGCCTCCTCGTAGGTGAAGCTCTGGGCGCCCACGAGAACCAGGGCCTCGCGCTGGGCATGGGGCAGCCGGTTCAGGGCGCTCTGGAACTGCGCCATCTCGATCCGGATCTCCTGCTCGGGCAGGGAGGTCAGCTTCCCCGCCAGAACGCCGTCGGCATCCTCGACCTCGCGCTTGCGCTTGCGCTGCTCCGAGTAGAACAGGTTGCGCAGGATCGTGAACAGCCAGGCCGTGAGGTTGGTCCCGCGGCGGAAGCTGCCGGCATTGACCCAGGCGCGCACCAGCGTGTCCTGCACGAGGTCGTCGGAGCGGTCGAGGTCGTAGGTCAGCGAGAACGCGAAGGCCCGCAGGGCCGGGATCGCCCCGAGCAGGAGGCCGCGCATCTCGGCATCGACCCCCTGGGATGGCGGCCCGGAATCGCTGCCGGCGGGAGCGGCTTGGGTCATCATCATCATTGCAGGGCCTCCGTGTCGGAGCATGCGGCGAGGTCGTCGATCAGCGTCCGGAGCCGCTCCGGGATCGGCAGGGCCAGGACATCGGCGTAGTGCAGGCGCAGGCCGCGTCCGATCCGGTCGCGATCCGCCTCGCTTATCGGCCGGCGTCCGGGCGTGGGGCGTGCAGCCGCGCCGTCGGGCAGGGGCGCGGCATCGTTCGCAGGCGTCAGCCCGACGCCCTCCGCCGCCCCGGCGAGGCGCGTCACCACCCGCTCGTCCTTGCCCTGGATCATGATCACGCCCCGATCCTCGGCGATGCGGCCCAACGGGACCGGCGATCCGCCGCCCCCCGTCTGTCGACCGGATTCGGCGAAGACGCGCTCCATCGCCTTCCGACGACGCTGGTAGGCGCGACGGATTTAATCGGTTCTGAACTTCGTATTCATCAAATCTTAATGTCTGGATTTGTGAGCTAGACAGCGATTGATTGACAAATATTCCAGTTACAATCCAGAAATACTGGCTCAAGCTTGGCCGTAAACCAAGGCGCGCAGCACGGATGACCGGCGGCTGAGCGTGTGCGGCATCGGAGGGCGAACGTTCGCTCGACGACCTTGCGCGCTTGGCCGCACCAGGATTTCGCGAACGACCGACAGCAGAAACCAGCCGTTGGACGATGCTGAGCCGAATCGGTTGCGAAACCGAGCATCCAAGAATGCCTCGCTGTTCCGCAAAGATTCAGAGCTGGATTGCTGATGAATTAAAGTTATTATAATCTGCCGTATGGTAGTTGCCGGACCGCAAAAAGACGTTGCGGGAGGGATCGCGGGTTGATTTTCCTGCGGTGGAGCGAAAAATATTCCGAAGATCGTCCGGCGTCGACTCGGTTGATTCGACGCGTCACCGGAGAGCTTCGTATGGTGCCGTCGACTGTCTCTTCCGGGCCTCGGCAACGGGGTTGTCTTTGTGCTGTCACGATGCTGGCAGGGGTCATCGCTGGCTCGGCGACGACCTTTGCGAAAGACGATGCTGCCAGCCATGCACCTGTTGTCCGGCCGTCGCAGACTGCATCTTCCACCGCAACCGAGGTGCAACTCTCGGAACTCAGCGTCTCGGGGGAGCGTACCGAGACCGCGTACGGCCCTGTGAACGGCTACGTGCCGACCCGCAGCGCGGCCGGCACCAAGACCGACACCCCGATCCTGAAGACCGCCCGGTCCATCGAGGTGATCGGCCCCAGGGAGATCGAGGATCGCGCCGTCACGAGCCTTCCTGAGGCCGTGCGCTATTCGCCGGGCGTGACGACCAACGCCTTTGGCTTCGACCCCCGCTTCGACCAGATCTTCATTCGCGGCTTCGCCGTCAACGGCGCCGGCGACTACCGGGATGGCCTGCGCCAGACACCCGGCCAGTTCTTCACCTTCCGCACCGAGCCCTTCGGGCTGCAGCGCATCGACATCGTCAAGGGGCCGATCTCGGTCCTGTACGGGCAGACGAGCCCCGGCGGCCTGATCGACCGCATCTCCAAGCTGCCGACGGGTGGAGCGGTGTTCGAGTCCCTGACGCAGCTTCGCAGTACCGGCTGGTTCCGGCAGGGATTCGATGTGGGTGCGCCGCTCACCGACGACGGGGTCCTGTCCTACCGGCTGCAGGCGCTGGGCAGCGTCGGCGACAACAGCTTCCACATTGCGGACGACCGCCTGATGCTCGCTCCGAGCTTAACGTGGCGGCCCGACATCGACACGCGCCTGACTATCCTCGGCCTCGCCCAGAAGGACGAGACCGACAGCAACGTCGCCGCCCTCAACCGTGTCGTCGGTGGTGCGCGCCACGTCTACGACATTCGCGCCAGCGACCCGGGTTATGACCACCTCAGGCAAGAGCAATATCAGATCGGATATCAGTTCGAGCACGCCCTCAGCGACGTTTGGACGTTGCGCCAGAGCTTCCGCTACGGATACATCGACGGGAACGCCCGCTATCTCACCGGCGGCGTCGCGGGCGGCGGTTTCTTGGGCGACGTCTACCGGCGGGGCAGTTTCGCCATTCAGGAGACCGTCGCGGAGGCGCAGGTCGATACCCGGCTCGTCGGCCGGTTCGACACGGGGCCCCTCGCGCACACCCTGATCCTCGGGCCGGATTACCAGACCTTCGGTTCGCACTACGGCACCGGCTCCCTCGGCGTGAACCGGGCCTATGACCTGCCGCTCTATGCGCCGGCCTACGGGCGCTATGGGGTGACGCCGCCGATCACCACGCGCACGAACCTCAATCTGGAGCAGATCGGCCTCTACGGTCAGGACCAGATTGCGCTTGGCGCCTGGAACCTGGCCCTCGGCTTACGTCAGGACTGGGCGAGCCGCCGGACCGAGAACGGTACGACGGGGCGCCTCAACGCGCAGCGCGACGACGAGGCCCTGACCTACAATCTGGGGCTGCTCTATGCCTTCGAGGACAGCGTGTCGCCCTACGTCAACTACGCCACGTCGTTCCTGCCCTCCTCGTCGCTCGGCGCTAGCGGACAGCTTCTGGAACCGACCAGAGGGCGTCAGATCGAGGGGGGCGTGAAGTACCAGCCCGCGCAGACGGACAGCCTCTTCACGCTGGCGGCGTATCACTTGGTCGAGGCCAACTCGGTCAAGTACGACATCGGCTGCCTCTGCTCGATCGCCATCGGCGAACTCGACGTGCTCGGGGTCGAACTCGGAGCACGGGTCAACAACCTCATCTCCGGCTTCGATCTGATCGCGGCCTATAACTACAACGATGCGCGGATCACGAAGGATGCGGTCGCCGCCAATCTAGGACGCCATCCCTTCGTCACGCCGGTTCATACCGCTTCGACGTGGCTCGACTACACCGTCAGACAAGGGCGGGCTGCCGGGCTCGGCTTCGGCCTGGGGGTGCGTTTCGTGGGCCAGACCTACGCGGACAACGCTAACACGCTCGTCAACAGGGCCTACACGTCCCTCGACGCCGCTCTGCGCTACGATTTCGGCGCGACGACCGCGAGCCTGAAAGGCTGGAGCGCCGCTCTGAACGCGGTCAACCTCGCCGACGAGCGCCCCGCGATCTGCAACAACGGCTACTGCTACTTGAGCCAGGGCCGGACTGTGCTCGGCTCTCTGCGATACAGATGGTGATCGGAGCGGGGTGCAATCCTTCCATTTCGATCTCGCTCAGGGGCAGATTCGAGGCGGGCTATCCCGCTTCGGCCTTCAAAATCTCCACCTCTGCTCTGATCCATTGTTCGACCACGCTGAGATCGGTCTCATGCCCTGCGATCGGCGCTCGGATGCGACAACCTGAAGATGCGGGGCCTGTAGCCAGGGCCGAGCAGCTGTGCTGAATAGGTCCGAGGAACGGCTGCAGGACGCCTCGGCGTCGGCAGCAAGCCGGCAGCACGGTTGCAGTTTGCTATCGCCTCTCCATCCCGTCGCTGCGGCGCGGCCGCAGATCACGCCAGACGATCTGGCGCGGAGGCTCGCCGGCCTGGGGCAGGGCGAGCGTCTGGTCGTCCTGGGCGTCAACAGCGCCGCCATGGGGGCGCTGATCTCAGATGGCACCGACCGCAGCGCGCTGCTGATCGCAAGCGGAGGCCGACGCACGGCCGCGGCGCTCCTCGACCGGCTTCTCGACGATCTGGCCGAGCTGGCGCTGGAGAGCTGGCCGCACTGGCCCGGCCGCGAGGCGTCTCCCACGCCGGTCGTCCCCGATCCGTGGCTGAAGGCGGCCTCGAAGCGTGCCAGGCTCGGCCTGACGCCGCGCTTCCTCAAGATGGGGCGAGACCTCGAACTCCGCCGTCTGTCCCGGCTGATCGACCCCGCCGGCGTCATTCTGGTCTGGGAGGTCGATCCGGCCTCGGCGACGCGGGCGCGTCCGGCCATCGAGGCGCTGGAATGGTGCGTCCGGCACGGGGCCACGGTGGTGGCGGTGCTCGCCGCGGAGCCATCCGACGCCGCGCCCTACGACCGCATCCTCTACGGCGCCCATGAACTCGCACGGAGGGAACGTGCGGCGGCCGAGCGCTTCATCGCGCCGGCCGGAGCACACCACGCGAGCGCCATCGAGCGGCACGTCGCGGAGGCGCTGGCGCAGGACGCCGACCTCGGGGGCCTGTTCGTCTGCAATGCCCCCGTGCCCGTGGGGGCCTGGGGCGCACGACACCGCGTCGACCTGCTCTGCCGCGCATACCGCATCGTCGTCGAACTCGACGGCCCCGAGCACCGGGCCGAGCCCAAATTCGGCAACGATCGTCACCGGGATTACGAGCTCCTGACGGCGGGCTACCTCGTGCTGCGCTTGACCAACGATCAGGTCGCGGCGGACCTTCCCCTCGCGATCGAGAAGATTCGAGCCGTCGTCCGCCTGCGACGCGGTGCGCAGGAGGGGCGAACCGATGCGTGAGACGCCGACGCCGAAGCAGGCGCTGATCCTGTGGTGCCTGCTCGGCCGCTGCGGAAGCGCACTGCAGAGCACGCTCGCGCCGCGCATCGACAGGGCGGACCGGGAGGCCCTGATCGCGAGTCGCTACCTTGCGGCGGAGCGGGAGGGTCGCTCCCTGCGCCTGACCGTCACGGATAGGGGCTGGAACTGGGCAGGCGAGCACATGCGCGAGCCCCTGCCGCCGGCCTTCCGCGTGCTGCAGGACTGGCTGGAGCGCATCCATGCCGATCTCGCCAGGACGGGCCGGTCCCTCGCCGACCTCGTCGGGAGCGCTTCCGAGGAGCCGGCACCGGCGGCGCCTGCCCCGCGTGCGCGCAAATCGACGGCCAAGGGATCGAAGAAGCTCGGACCCAAGCAGCTCCGGGCGCGCATCGACGCCGCCTATCTCGCGCTGACGGGCGGGGAGCGGGCCAAGGCCGTGCGCCTGAGCGCCCTGCGCGCCCATCTCGGGGACCTCGACCGTGCGACCGTCGATGCGGGCCTCGCCGCCATCCTGCGCGGCGATCGCACGGCGCGGCTGAGCCAGTTCAGCGATCCCAGGTCGCTGGATGCCGCCGAGCGCGAGGCGGCGTTCAGCCCGGCCGGCGAGCCGTTCCACATCCTCTGGATCCAATCATGAGCGATGCCCTCGACGCCCTGCGCGGGATCGATTTCGACTGGGTGCGGACGCTGGACAGCATCTGGATCGATACGGCGCCGACCGGCGGCCCGAACGAGCGGCTCGTCCCGGAGATCGTCGCCGACCTGCACCGCAAGGCGCGCCAGCCGGCCGACCGGGCGCTGGGCCGCGTGCTCGTCGGCCAATCCGGAATCGGCAAGACCCACCTGATCGGGCAGCTCCGGCGCGAGGCCTGGCGCACCGGCGCGTGGTTCGTGCCCCTCGACGTCCTCGGGCTGACGGATTTCTGGCGCAGCGCGGCCTTGAGCTTCGTGACCGCCCTGCTGCAGACGATGCCGGATGGGCGACGGCAATCGGATGCCGTGCTCGCCGGCGTGGCGCGCCGCTTCCGTGTCGAGGCGCAGGTCGAAGCCGCGTTCAACACGCCGAACATGGATGCCCGCCGGATCGTCGACGTGCTGGTCCGGGCGCTGATGAGCGTCGATGCCGGCCGCGCGCTCAAGCACCTCGACGTCTTCCGCGCGCTCTGCCTTCTCCGCTCGCAGGATCTCGCCGTCGTCGGCCTCGCGCATGCCTGGTTGCAGGGCTACGACGCCGGACCGGCGGAGCGGGCGGCCCTGGGCTTCAAGACGCCGCCGCCGGCGCCCGTCGAACTCGTGCGCGGCATGTGCTGGATCATGGCGCTGAGCGGGCCGACGCTCATCGCCGTCGACCAGATCGACGGGGTGATCGAGACCGGACGGCTCGCGGCCGAGGACGGGATCGACGCGGAGGCGGGCCTGGCCGAAGTGCTCGCCGCGGGGCTCCTGGGGGTCAACATCGTCTGCGACCGCAGCATGACGGTGATGACCTGCCTCCAGGAATCCTGGGAGCGGCTGGAGGCCCGCGCCTTGAGTTCCATGCGGGAGCGCTTCGCGGAGGCGACGGGGCTCGTGGGCATGAACGAGCGGGCCGCCGCCGCCGCCCTGGTGGCCGGTCGCCTCGCGCCGGCCTACGCGGAGGCCGGCTACGTGCCCCCGTTTCCGACATGGCCGTTCAGCGAGCGCGCCCTCGCCGACGCGGCGGCGGCCGGCATGATGCCGCGCACGCTGCTGATGCGCTGCGACGCCTTCCGACGCCACTGCCTCGCAGAGGGTGCGGTCTCGGTCTGCGACAGTCTCGGAACCGCCGCTCCGCCTCCGGAAGCCCCACCCGAGGAGGCCGGGTTCGATCTCGCCGCCGCGTGCCGGGCGGCCGACATCGCCGGCATCCGCAGCGACGAGGATACCTGGCTCGGCCAGCTGCTGCGCGACACCTTCGACCTCTACGCCCTGGAAGACGATCCGGACGACACCCTCGACGTCGCCAGCAAGGGCGAGGCCGACCAGCGCATCCCGCCCCTGCACGGACGGCTGATCTACATCCACCGGGATGAGAACGACCGGGAACGGCATGTCTGCTATCGGGCGCTCCAACACCAGAACGCGATCGCGTTCCAGGCCCGCCTCCGGGCGGCGCTCACGGCCTCCGGTATCTCGGCGCGCATCCCCGATCGGGAATTGCTGCTGATCCGCCGCGGGCCCATGCCCGGCGGGGCCAAGACGAAGCAGCTCGTCGATGCGTTCAAGGCCGCCGGGGGCCTGGCGATCGACCCCACGGACGCGGACCTGCGCGTCTTCGTCGCCCTTCGCGACCTCCATACGCGGGCGCGGGAGGCGGGTACGTCGGATCGGTTCGAGCGGTGGATCCGCGCCGAGCAGCCGCTCGTGAACACGGGGTTCTTCCGGGATGCGGGGCTCGCCCATGCGGCCAAGGCCGGGACCGCTCCAGGGAAGGATCACGCCGCCGAGACGCCAGCGGTCCCGGTCCGCGCGCCGGGCATCGACGGTCGGGCCGCCGCCGAGCGTTCCGGCGTCGCGCAAGCACCCGCTGCGCCCCCGGCGGCTCACGCCCCAGCGGGAAGGGGAGCCCGGCCGGATCGGCCCACCCCCGGACCATCGGTGCCGGATGCGATTCCGGTCGGGCATCGGCTCACGCCCGACGCGCCCGGCGTGAGCTTGCCGCTGCGCCTCCTGCCCCGGCACACCGCGATCATCGCGGGCTCCGGCTCCGGCAAGACCGTGCTCCTGCGCCGCCTCGTGGAGGAGGCCGCGCTCGCGGGGCTTCCGGCCATCGTCATCGACCCCAACAACGATCTCTCGCGGCTCGGCGATCGCTGGCCCGAGCGGCCGCAGGGGTTTTCCCCGGACGACGACCGCAAGGCGGCGCTCTACGCCGAGCGGGTCGAGGTCGTGGTGTGGACGCCGGGCGTGCATGCCGGCAACCCGCTGTTCCTCTCCGTCCTGCCCGACTTCGCAGAACTGGGCGAGGATCGGGACGAGCGCCAACAGGCGATCGAGATGGCGGCCGAGACTCTGGGGCCTCTGGCCGGGGCCAAGACCAATCTCCAGCGCGGCGTGCTGGCGGATTCGCTGCGCCGCTTCGCGGAGCGCGGCGGCGGCAACCTCGCGGCCTTCATGGACCTGCTCGCGGATTTGCCCGACGGCATCAGCCAGATCGGTAACGCCGCCAAGCTCGGGCACGGCATGGCGGACCAGCTCCACGCCGCCGTGGCGACGAACCCGCTCCTGAAGGTGGAGGGCACGGTGCTCGACCCACGGCACCTGTTCTTCGGGACCGACCCGGCGCGCACCCGCATCTCGGTGATCAACCTGTCGGGTCTCGCATCGGAGGCGGCCCGCGAGGATTTCGTGAACCGGCTCCAGATGACGCTGTTCGGCTGGATCAAGAAGAACCCGTCCCCGCGCGGCATGCTCTACGTCGTCGACGAGGCGCAGACCTTCCTGCCGGCCCAGAAGGCGTCGCCGAGCCTCGGCAGCGGCATCAAGCTCGTGGCCCAGGGCCGCAAGTATGGCCTCGGGATGATCGTGGCGACGCAGGTGCCGCGCGGCATCCACAACCAGGTCGTCTCCAACTGCACCACGCAGTTCCTCGGCCGGCAGAGCGCGCCCGCGACGATCGCGGCCGCCCAGGAGATCCTCGCGGCGAACGGAGGCGCGGCCGCCGATATCGGCAAGCTGGGGGCTGGGGAGTTCTACTTCGCCACCGAGGGCTCTGGACGGCCGGCCAAGCTGCGGACGCCCCTCTGCCTCTCCTACCATCCGGCCAACCCGCCGACGCCGGAAGAGGTCATCCGTCAGGCCAAGCGCTCGATCGAGGCGGGCACCCGGGCGCGCGCTTCCTGACGCCACAGGTCCCGAGTTGGCGTAGCTGCGACCGGGCTCGCCGAGAGGAAGGTTCGCGATGACTACGAGGTCCGACCTGTCGGGAGGCGCGTCCTGCGACTTGCGCCTGCTGCACGCCACGACGATCGCGGGCGGCCAGGTCACCATCGACATCCAGGCTGAGCGTGTGGCCGTGCTCCACGCCCCAGACCGACCCCTGCCGCCCGCTGGGCGCGAGATCGATCTTGGCGGCGCTCTGGTGCTGCCCGGCCTGTCGGACAGCCATGTGCATCTCGACAAGTGCATGCTCGGCCTGGACTGGCGGCCGCACCGGGCGCAGGGATCCGTCCGCGCGATCATCGAGGACGAAAAGGCCTTCCGCCGGGCCCACCGGATCCCACTGGCGAGCCAGGGCGCCGAGGCGCTCCTCGAACGCATGCTCCGCGGCGGCACCACCAGCTTGCGGACCCATGTCGACATCGACGACGTGACCCGGCTGGACCACCTCGCGCAGATCCTCGACCTGCGCGCCCGCTGGTCCGATCGCATGCAGATCCAGGTCGTCGCGTTTCCGCAGAGCGGGATCCTCCGCTGCGCCCCGGTCGCCGGCGACCTGGACGAAGCCCTTCGGATGGGGGCCGACCTCGTCGGCGGCCTCGATCCCGTCGGCATCGACGGGGACCGGGACGGGCCGCTCGACACCGTCTTCGGACTGGCCGAGCGTCACGGCCGCGGCATCGACATCCATCTCCACGACGGCGGCGAGGCCGGCCTCGACGAGATCGACGCGATCGTCGCGCGCACGAAGGCCAGCGGGCTCGGCGGACAGGTCACCATCAGCCACGCCTTCGCCCTGGCGGATGCCGACGACCTGCGGCTCGGCAGGATCGCAGACGCGCTGCGCGAGGCGGGCATCACCCTCGTGAGCAGCGTGCCCGGCACACGCCGGTGCCCGCCGATCCCGCGCCTGCGGGACCTCGGCGTCGCGGTCTGCTTCGGCACCGACAACGTACGCGACTGCTGGAACCCGTCCACGGTCACCGGCATGACCGACCGCGTCCTGCTCGCCGCGTACCGGTTCGATCTCAGGAGCGACGCGGACCTCACGGCTCTGCTCGATCCGGTCACCGCCGTGCCGGCGAAGGTGGCCGGGCTCGGCCCGGGGACGGTGGCCCCCGGCGTGCGGGCCGACCTCGTCGCGTTCGACGCCGCCTGCGCGCCGCAGGTCGTCGTCGAGCGCCAGGAACCGGTTCTGGTCCTGGCGAAGGGGGCGGTCGCCATCGACCGCCGTGGCCCGGTCGCCGGAACGACGCCGTCGCCGGCTTGACGGCGGGGGTGCCGCAGGCACGGTGGCGCCCATCGTGACCGAGCGGGCCCTTCGCCACATCCTCGCCGTCGTGCGCGCGGGTTCGGTCCGGGCCGCCGCCAAGATCCTGAACGTCGCCGCCTCGGCGGTGAGCCGGCAGGGCGACGGAGAAGACGGGCCGCACGCTTCCTCTCCACGGCCCCGACGTCCTAACCTCCTCGTGGGAATGGATCCTCCCGCACCTGCATGCCGTCGTCGACGCGCTCGACCGTAACGCCCACCGCCGCCGAAGGAGTTCGGATCATGCCGACGCAGACCCTCCTGGCCGCCGCGACCGCCGTTGCCCTCGGGCAGGGCACGGCGCAGTCGATTCCCTCGGTCTCGGCCACGACGACCTACCACCGGGTCGAGATCGACGGCGTCGGCATCTTCTACCGTGAGGCCGGCCCACGCGACGCGCCCACGGTCCTGTTGCTGCACGGCTATCCGTCGTCATCCCGGCAGTGGGACCCGCTGCTGCCGCTCCTCGCCGACCGCTACCATCTGATCGCCCCGGACTACCCGGGCTTCGGACAGAGCGACGCGCCGTCGCCGGCCCGGTACACCTACACCTTCGACACTCTCGCCAAGACCATGGAAGGCTTGGTCGCCCGGCTCGGCATAGAGCGCTACACGCTGTTCCTGCAGGATTACGGCGGGCCGGTCGGCTTCCGCATGGCGCTGGCTCATCCCGAACGGGTCAGCGCGCTCATCGTTCAGAACGCCAACGCCTATGCGGAGGGCCTCGGTGCCAAATGGCAGGGCATCGCCCGGTACTGGGCTGATCCCGCAGCCCATCCCGAGCAGCTCGATGCGTTCACGTCGCTCGAAGGGGCCAAGCAGCGCCACCTCGGCACCAGCCCCAACCCAGAGCGCTACAATCCGGACACCTGGGCCGACGAGTACGCCATCCTGGCGAGGCCGGGCGAGCGGGAGATCCAGGCGGCGCTGCTCTCCGACTACCGCACGAACGTCGCGTCCTACCCGGCTTGGCAGGCCTGGATGCGGGAGCATCGGCTGCCGACGCTCGTGCTGTGGGGCCGCTACGACCCCTCCTTCATCGTGCCGGGCGCCGAGGCCTACCTGCGTGACGTGCCCAAGGCGGAACTGCACATCCTCGATGCCGGGCACTTCGCGCTGGACGAGGCGACGGATGAGATCGCCCGGCTCACCCGCGACTTCCTCGGCCGCGTCGAGACGAAGGCTCTCCCGTCACGGGCCCCGCGTTGAGAGGATGGCCCTCGTTGGACGTGGGCCATCCTCGAACGCCCGCCCCGGAACGATGCCCGCCTCGGCGATGCTGCCGGGCTCTCGACGATCACGGTCTGATGAAGGCGAGAATGTCGGCATTGATGACATCCGCATGCACGGTCAGCATGCCATGCGGGTATCCGGGATATGTCTTCAGTGTTCCGTTCTTCAGGAGCGTGATCGATTTCAGCGCCGCGTCGGCGATCGGCACGATCTGGTCGTCCTCGCCATGCAGCACCAAGGTCGGCACCGTGATCGCTCTGAGATCCTCGGTCTGATCGGTCTCCGAGAAGGCCTCTATACCCTCATAATGGGCTTTGGCGCTGCCCATCATCCCCTGCCGCCACCAGTTCTGGATGACACCCGGAAGGATTTTCGCCCCGTCGCGGTTGAAGCCGTAGAACGGACCGGCCGGGACATCGAGGAAGAATTGGGCGCGGTTCTCGGCGAGCGCCCTGCGGAATCCGTCGAACACGTCGAGCGGCAGACCCTCCGGATTGGCCTCGGTCCTGAGCATCAGAGGCGGGACGGCGCTCACCAGGACCGCCTTGGCGACACGCTCTTGCGGCTGGCCGAAGGTGGCGACATAGCGGGCGACTTCGCCGCCCCCGGTGGAGTGGCCGATATGGATGGCGTTCCTGAGATCGAGATGCTCCACCACGGCGGCGGCATCGGCCGCGTAGTGATCCATGTCATGGCCGTCCGAGACTTGCGCCGAGCGGCCGTGACCCCGGCGGTCATGGGCGACGACGCGATAACCGTTCCGCACGAAGAACAGCATCTGCGCGTCCCAATCGTCCGACGAGAGCGGCCAGCCGTGATGGAACATGATCGGCTGGGCATCCTTCGGACCCCAATCCTTGTAGGCGATCTCGGTGCCGTCCCGGGTCGTAACGGTGGCCATGGTGTTCCCCGTACCTGATCCGCTTCCGTTCAGGCCGTTCCGCCGGACGGCCGAGCACGGTTCCTAAGGGCATCGCGCCCGCGCCCGCTTGCACGAAAGCGTCGCGATTGTGCCGTCACGGCGCCGAACGCACCGGCGTCCCCGACGGCCGCGCGGGTTCGTGCCGAACGGCGTTGGGCAAGCCCGGCGGCGCGCCCCTAACGTGAAAGCGGGCGGGCTCCCAGCACGGTGGTCAGGCAGCGCTCGAACTGGTCCGCCTCGAACGGCTTCGCGTAATACGCGAAGGCTCCGAGCGCGAGCGCCCGCTCGCGGGTCGCCTCGCTCGGATAGGCCGTCATCACCATGACGGGAAGATGCGGCCGCTGGCCCGCCAGGATCCTGAGGAGATCGAGCCCGCTCAAGCCCGGCATCTGCACATCCGTCACCACGAACGCGATGTTGGCCTTGTCGAGCGTGGCGAGCAGCGGTTCCACGCCGTCGAACACGAGGGCTTCGTATCCCAGCGCGCGCGTCAGACGATCGAGGGCGGAGCGGATCGAGGGATCGTCGTCCACGATGGCGACGACGGGACTGCGCACGGGACGTTCAGCCATGGGCGAGCGGCAGCATGAAGTGGAAGGCGGCGCCCCCCGTCGGGGCGGCGTCCACCCAGATGTCGCCCCCATGCGCGTCGATCAGGTTCCGGCAGATGGCCAGACCCATTCCCATTCCGCCAACCTTGGTGGAGTGGAACGGTTCGAAGATCCGCGCACGCCGTTCGGGCTCGATGCCGGGACCCGTGTCGACCACCTCGACCACCACGGAGGCGGCAAACCGCCGGATCGCGATGGTGATGTCCTTCCGGCCCGGGGCGTCTGCCATGGCCTGGGCCGCGTTGACCAGCAGGTTGACGAAGATCTGCTGGATCTGGATCAGATCCGCCGGGACGGGCGGGATCGCCTCCTCGGCGGCGAGATGGATCGTGGCGCCGTGGCTGCGGATCTCGCGTTCCACCAGGAGGTTCGCGTCCCGCGCGGCCTGGACCAGGTCGATCGGGGCGACGATCCGCGGCGCGTTGCTGAGATACGAGCGCGTCCGCGCCACGACATCGCGGGCGCGCGTCGCCTCGGACACCACGTCGTCGAGGGCGAGGGAGGCCTCGACCACGTCGGGCTCGGCGCGGCGCAGCCAGCGCAGGGCCGCCTGGGCGTTGGCGACGATGGCTGCCAGGGGGGAGTTGACCTCGTGGGCGATGGAGGCGCTGAGCGCCCCGACCGTGGTGATCCGCGAGGTCCGGGCGAGTTCCGTATCGGCCGCCGCGAGATGGGCCTGGGCGCGCTTGAACGCCGTGACGTCGAGCGACGTGACGATCACGTCGGCGAACGCCGCGCGCTCCTGCGGCAGCGTCGCCGTGAACAGCACGTCGCGTTCGCGCCCATCGGCGCCCAGGATGTGGGCTTCCGAGCGAAAGAAGCGGTCGCCCCGGCCGAATGCGACGAGCCACTGCACGAAGGTCTGGTCGGTGTCGGGCAGCAGGCGATCCAGGGAGCCGAGATAGGCATCCTTGGCCGCCGCGCCGGTCTCCTCCAGGGTGAAGGCGTTCACATCCGTGATGATGACCCTCGCCCGCAGGGCGCGGAGCTCATCGGGGTGGCTGGCGAAATGGCACTCGATGTCGACGATTCCGTCCCGGCGCAGGGCCGCGACGGCGTCGGCCACGGCGGTCCAATCCTCGCGCCAGATCGAGATGCCCGAGCGCTCGTAGATGGCCTCGAAGGCACGGTCGGCGCTCCGCCGGCCTCGCCGCAGCGCCATGAGATGGGCCGCGGTGGCGGCCGCAGCGAGAAGCGCCAGGATCCCGCAGAGGATCGGCAGGACGCCGCTCGACGACGCGCCCGTCGAGCCCGCCAGGAAGGCCAGGGCGACCGGGATGCCGACCGACAGCCCCGCTGCGGCGAGGTCTCCCGCGCCGATGTCCGCGGGGCGGGATGCCGGCGCGCGCATCCAGGCCGGCAGGTCGTCGTCGCCGGTGACCTGCTGGTGGGACGTCTGCGCCAGGCTCGGCCAGCGCGAGAAGACCTGCCGCATGCCACTCATCCAACCGGGTCCACCAGCTTAGGGAAATCGTGCCGGCCCGTCTCCGATACGCCTGTATAATGGCGCAATTCGACCGTGGATTGCATGTTGCCGCCATGGACTTGTATCGGCACGGCATCATCAAGTTTCCGCACGCAGGTTTGCTCGCTTCGTCCCACGCGCGGGGCTGGACGGGCGTCGCGGCCGAGCTGCGCTCCCATCCGTCCGGAGACCTGCCGGCGATCGTGCCGAGTCAGATGGAGATCACCCTGGCGACGCGGCGCAGTCCCGGCGCGCGGGTGAGCCGAAAGGGCGCGGGCGTGCGCCAGCAGACGCCCGTCGAGGCGGGGACGATCTGGCTGTGCCCGGTGGGTGTCGGCGAGGACGACATCAACATCTCGGCGCCGCTCACCGAGATCCTGCACATCTACCTGCCGGTCGACCGCTTCAAGGCCCTGGCCGACCTGTACGGCGATGCCCGCATCCGGGCCGACACGGTGCGCTACCTCGCGGATGTCCAGGATCCGCTGATCCGCCAGATCGCCCTGTCGATCCTCGGCGAACTCGTGGAGGAGAGTTCGGCGGGCCGGATGATGGTGGAGACCGCCGCGCTGACCCTCACCGCCCGGATCGCCCAGGCCTACGGGCACGATCGCCCGGACGCGGCCGGCGCAACCTCGGAGGAGGGCGCCTGTCCCGACCGGATTCAGCGCGCGATCGCCTTCATCCGCGACAATCTTGAGCGCGATCTCTCGATCAACGAACTCGCCGCCGTCGCGTGCCTGAGCCCGTTTCACTTTGCCCGGATGTTCAAGCGCGTGACGGGACAGACACCCTACGGCTACGTCAGCGGGGAACGATTGGCCTGTGCCTGCCGGCTTCTGGCCGACCGCAAGACCCCGATCCTCGACGTCGCCCTGCGTTCCGGATTCTCGAGCCAGGCTGCCTTCGGGACGGCGTTCAAGCGCGTCAAAGGTCACACGCCGTCCGAATATCGGAGGCTCATCAGCTAGGCGTGCGATTTAGAAGAGCAAGATCGACAAAAAGTGCCGCAAACTCGATGAATACTTTATAACCGAAGCGAAGATATCGTTTTTCCTGCAGAGACAGGAGAGACTACGATGCTCGATGCATCCCCCTCGCGCCCCGATCGGTCGGAGACTCGCCTCGGCTCGTCCGCGGTGCGCGCCTGGGAGCGGGCCATCGTGCCGTCCCACTGTCCACCTCGGCGGCCGCGAGTCTGGCCCGCAACGGGGTCGGACGGGGCCGACATCCTGGCCTACAGAGTGGAGGCGTCGGATGTCCCCTCGTCGATCGCGCGTTGCGACGCCCTGCTCGTGCAGGTCTTGCCGACGGATCGGCCGGTCGCGGAGCGTGACCGGCCCCAACCCGGCGACGTTCTGCTCGTGGATCTGCGGCAACCCCACGCGATCGCTGTCTCGCCCGGAGCCGTGCACATCACGCTCCACGGCGCGCTGCTCGGGGAGATTGCCGCATGCTTTCGTTGCGGCCGGGCCAACCCCCTCGACGCGCTGACGGAGGCCTGCGGCCGGCGCCTGAACGATGCCACGATCCGCGATCTGGCGCTGCGCGCCTGCGCGACGCTCGATCGGGCGGATCGCGGGGCGACGGTGTTCCGCAACCAACTCGGCCGGGCCCTGGCGGCCCACCTGCTCGCAACCTACGCGACCTTCGCAGACGCCGTGGAGCCCGCGCGCGGCGGTCTCGCGCCCTGGCAACTCAAGCGCGCTCAGGATCGGATGCGCGATGCGCTCGCGCAATCGCTCAGCCTGCCGTCGGTCGCGGCGGCTTGCGGCCTGTCACCCAGCCATTTCGCCCGCGCCTTCCGCTGCTCCACGGGGGTGTCGCCCCATGCCTGGCTCGTGCGGCAGCGCCTCGCCCGCGCCAAGGACCTGATGCGCGCGCAAGACCTGTCGTTGGCCGACATCGCTCTGGCCTGCGGCTTCGCCGACCAGAGCCACTTCACCCGCGTCTTCGCACGTGAGGAGGCCATGAGCCCGGGCCGCTGGCGCCGGTCGATCGAACGGGACTCGGCCGCCGGCTGAACCGCTCCGGGTCCGCGCGCCCGCGGGGACGCCGCCGTCAGGTCGCGTGCTCGGCCGGCGGAAGCACCGTGGCGACACCCCCGAGGAGCGTCTGGATCTTGGCCTGAATGATGTCCTTGATGTTTCCGTCCGGCGGAAGGCGATAGATAAATTCTCGCACGCCGAGGTAGAATATCGAGGAATGGATGGACCAAACGATCTCGATCTCGATGTTCGATGCGGGCACATCCCTGATCGACGGTCGATCGAAATGAGTCCGCAATTCCTCGACCACGCTTTCGAACACGCGGTCGCGCAGGAAATTCAGATAGCGGGCGTTGAAATCCAGGTTCTTCAAACCCGCAAACATGAAGAGCCGGACCCACTCCGGCGTCAGGATGACGTTGGCGTAACTGACGTAGAACTTCGTCAGCCGCGTCTCCAAGGGGACGCTTCGATCCTTGATCGTCTCCTCCCAGAACGGATCCCAGCGCCCCACGAAGACGTCTTGGTAGACGCGCTCGATCAGGGCCTCCTTGCTCGGGAAATAGCGGTAGAGCAGCGGCTGCGTGATCCCCAGTATCGAGGCGAGTTCGCGCGTCTGACCTTCGAAGCCGCGCTCGGCGAAGAACGCGACGGCTGCAGCGGCGATGCTCTTCTCACGATCGATGGGCGACAGCCGCCTGCGCGACCCGGTTTGGCCCCGCTCGGCAGAATTCTGGGAGCGTCGGGAGGCGGTGAGCGGACCAGCAGGGCCGGACTTCGACTTGGGCGAACGGGCCATGAGCCCTCGTTACCATAGCGGGTGGGCTGATCAAACGATAAACGATTCGGATCCCCCCGCGGCGCGATCAAGACCTCCTCAATCGCCATAGCACACCACCTGGCCTAACGTTATTTATCGATCGATAAACAGCATTGACAGGCGGCCAAGGCCGCATCATTGTTGATCAATCGATAATCAACAGCCGGGCTTGGACGCCCCGCGTCGAGGGCCGGGCGGATCGCCCGATCGGGGGGAGAAGGCGTCATGGGAACGACCGGAGGCCGTCGCCGTGCACGAACCTTGCTGTGAACGGCGGCGCGGTACGGCATCATGGGAACCTCCCGGGACGCTCCTCCCGGATCCGACACGTTTGGCGTTGCGAGTGACATGCCGGAAGCAACCGTTCACATCGTCGACGACGATCCGGCTGTACGCAGTGCGCTGACCCGTCTGTGCAGGTCGGCCGGTCTCGCGGCGGTCGCCCATCAAGATCCAACCACGCTGCCGATCACCCGGACGCGCGAAGCGTCGGAATGCATCCTCCTGGACGTGCGCCTGGCCGAGCAGAACGGCCTGACGGTCCAGGAGACCTTGCGCGATGCCGGCTGCACGGTGCCGATCATCTTCCTCACCGGATACGGGACCATTCCCATGACCGTGCGGGCGATGCGCGGGGGTGCGGTCGAGTTCCTGACCAAGCCGGTCGGCGACATGGTGCTGCTCGAGGCCATCCATCGCGCGCTGGAGATGGACGCCGCCACCTTGCGGGCCGGCCGCCTTCAGGACGCGCTGTCCAAGCGCCTCGCAGCGCTGACGGCGCGGGAAGGCGATGTGCTGCGATGTGCGATCGGCGGCTTGATGAACAAGCAGATCGCCGCCGAACTCGGGATCACGGAGATCACCGCCAAGGTCCATAAGCGTCGCATGATGGAGAAGATGCAGGCCCGCTCGCTCGCGGACCTCGTGCTGATGGCGCATCAACTCGGGATCGAGGCGACGCGGCAACGTTGACCAAACCGATCGGTCCCGGTCTGCCCTCGGTGAGGGACGCTCCCCCCCCCGGACCGGCGTCGGCCAGTCGGTGGGGCTTTCCAGGCGGCGCTGCCCGGCAGAGCGACGATCAGGCGCCCGGGATCAGAAAGCCCCGCCGGCGCGTCAGCGCCTCGGCCGCGGGACGCGGTACACCCAGGTTGGTCGCCAGCACGTCCGGCGGGTTCGAGCCCAACCAGGCCGAAAGATCGTTGGCTTGGTAATGCCCGTTGTTGAAGCCGATGAGCACCCGGAGGATGCCGGGCCCCGTGTTCCGGATGTAGTGTCCCGATCCCATTGGGGCGTAGCCGATATCGCCTGCGTCGAAGCTCTCGACGACGACATGGCCTTCGGCCAGGAACACGGCCATCTCGGCCGATCCGTCCAGGTAATATTGCCATTCGTCCGCATTCGGGTGCCAGTGCAGCTCCCGCATCGCCCCCGGCTCGATCTCGAGCACCGATCCCGCCATCGTGGTCGAGAGCGGGAATTCGTCGACCGTGACGGTGCGCTGGGTGCCGCCTCCGGGGACGCGCCGCGGTTCCTGTGCGTGGAGCGGGTACCGATGCCGCGACGTCAGTTCCGGCCGCGCCCGGGGCGCAGAATCCGGCGACCGGTCGTCCGGCACGGGCCCCAGGGCGAAGTACGCCTCGCCCCGGGGTAAGCCGGCGCGATCCGCCGGTGCGAGGCCGAGGTTCTGTGCCAAGGCGGCCTCAGGCGTATGCGCCAGCCAATCCGTGACGCTGAAGGTGTGGTCTTCGGAGAAGTCGCCGTTATCGAAGATGAGGATGAAGTGGCACTCCTCCGGTCCGAGCCCCTGGATCGAGTGCCCCCAGCCGCGCGGGAAATACCAGACGTCGCCGGGGCCGAAGGTGTCGATCGCCGAGCCGCCGTCGGGGTTCAGGATCGTGGTGCGGCAGGACCCCGAAACGACGTAGGCCCATTCGGCAGCGTTGGCGTGCCAGTGCATCTCCCGCATCCCGCCGGGCGCGAGCCGCATGGATACGCCGGCAATGCCCTGACTCGCAGGAAACTGTTTCACAGAGGCGCCGCGGGTGATGCCTCCGGGTCCAAGGCGAGGCGGTTGCGTCTCGAGGCGGTAGCGGAACGACAGATCCGTGATGGTCACCGTACAACCCTCGCTGCAAGAGAAACCTGGCGTCCCGAGGGGCGCTCCGGGCGATGCGCCGCTTGACATCCGGAGGCGGTGGAACGGATGCGCGGTGCCGGGACGGATCGAAAACCTCACGCCTCACCGCCGCCAGCAAACGTTCCAGTTTCGGTATCCGCCGATCGCGTTCCTGATCTGGAGGCGATCGAACTCAGTAATACCGTGGGATCGGACCATCCTGAGGTGTGGTGTCACCGTCGAGATCGATCATGACCGCGTCGACATAGCACCAGCCCCAGCCTTCCGGAGGGTCGTATCCCTCGATGATGGGATGCCCGGTCGCGTGAAAATGGGCTGTCGCGTGACGCAGGGGCGACTGATCACAGCAGCCCACGTGACCGCAGGTTCGACAGATTCGCAGGTGAAACCACGCGCTGCCGATCCGGAGGCAGTCCTCACAGCCTCGCGCGCTCGGCGTCACCGTCTGAATGTCTGCACCGTGCCTGCAAACTGGCGCCACCCGGCTTCTCCGTACTTGGTCGACTGCGTCTGGATTGCGCCGGAGGAGCGCGACCCGGACGCAACCTTACCCAAGAGACCGCGATCCCACCGGAGTATCTTGTCGAAAGCTGCGGCCATTTGGACGTTCGGATCGATTCCATCGGTGTCGGCACGCGATCAGCGGGCAATGGCCGGCGGGCGCCATGATACGAATGTTCCAAAAAGATTAGATCCATCAATATTCGCGAAGCTTCCTGCTCCATCCCTGCAGCATCCACCTGCGCGTCGCCCCGGATTGCCAGCGGCACCCATGTGGCCCGAATCCGTCGCCGGGATACGGCGATCTTCAGGGATCATGGACGATGAAGTCACTTCTCCTCGGTGCCACCATGCTCGTCGGGCTGCTGGTCGCCTCAGCCAATCCGAGCTTTGCGGCCGGTGACGGCCTGGATCGGGACGCGGCGGCGCAGGGCAACGGCCGTTTCGCCGGCATGCACCGCGGCGCTCGGATCACCTCACGGTACGGGGTGATGCGTCCGCGTCGCCACCATCGTCATCATCGTCGCTGAAGCGTCCGGACAATCCGGCTCACCGCGCAACGCGATCGGGGCCGGCGGCTTCCGGCCGCGGATCCTGGGCGCCGGAGGCCGCGCGAAGCCGGATCGGTCGGCAGGCGCCGCCGCCCGCCTGATCGCCGCCGCTCCGGACGCCCGGGAAGCCTGCGCCCGTCTCCAGCCCGAGGACCCTGATGGCCAAGGTCAAGATCCGCGCCTACACCAATCCTGCCGGCGGCTGGGGTGCGCTGGAGGCGACCGGCAAGGCCCTCGTCGAGCAGGATATTCCGGTGCGGGGAGCGGCGACGCTGCTGCGCATGAACCAGCCGATGGGATTCGATTGCCCGGGCTGCGCCTGGCCCGATCCTAAGAAGCCGGGCCCGTTCGAATTCTGCGAGAACGGCGCCAAGGCCATGGCCTGGGAAGCGACCGCCAAGCGGTGCACCCCGGACTTTTTCGCCGCCCACACGGTCTCCGAACTGGAGACGTGGAGCGACTACGAACTGGAGATGGTCGGTCGCATCACGCATCCGATGCGCTACGAGGCGGCCAGCGACAGGTATGTCCCGGTCGCCTGGGATGAGGCCTTCGCGCGGATCGGGACGATCCTGCGCGAGGGCATGGAGCCGGATCAGGCCGAGTTCTACACATCGGGTCGCGCCTCCAACGAGGCCGCCTTCCTGTTCCAGCTTTTCGGCCGGGCTTACGGGACCAACAATTTCCCCGACTGCTCGAACATGTGCCACGAGGCGACGAGTGTCGGCCTCCCGCAGAGCATCGGCGTCGGCAAGGGCACGGTGCTGCTGGAGGATTTCGACCGCGCCGACGCCATCCTGATCTTCGGCCAGAATCCGGGCACCAACAGCCCGCGGATGATGACGAGCCTGCGCGACGCGGCGCGGCGCAACGCGGCCATCCTGAGCTTCAACCCGTTCCCGGAACGAGCCCTGGAGCGTTTTCAGGCGCCCCAGAACCCCGTCGAGATGGCATCGCTGACGTCGACGCCGATCTCGTCGCGCATCTTCCAGGTCCGGGTCGGAGGCGACGCGGCGGCCCTCAAGGGCATCATGAAGGCCTGCATCGCGATGGACGATGCCGCCATCGCCGCCGACGAGGCTCGCGTGCTCGATGTGGACTTCATCGCCGGCCACACGAAGGGCTTCGAAGCCCTCGCGGCCGACCTCCGGTCCACATCCTGGGCGGCGATCGAGCGCCGCTCCGGTCTCACCCGCGCGGATCTCGAATCCGCGGCGCGGACCTACGTGGCGGCCGAGAACGCCATCCTGGTCTGGGGCATGGGGATCACCCAGCATCGGCGCGGCACCGAGAACGTCCGCCTGATCAGCAACCTCGCGCTCCTACGCGGCAATGTCGGGCGGCCGGGCGCCGGCCTGTGCCCGGTGCGCGGACATTCCAACGTCCAGGGCAACCGGACCGTCGGCATCACCGAGAAGCCGACGCCGGAAATGCTCGACCGGATTCGGGACGCCTTCGGCTTCGAGCCGCCCCGGGCGCATGGCCACGACGTGGTCGCGGCGCTGGGCGCGATGCTGCAGGGCCAGGCGCGGGCCTTCATCGCGCTCGGCGGAAACTTCGCCGCCGCCGTCCCCGACACCGAAAGCGTCCAGCAGGCGATGCGCACGCTCGACCTGACGGTGGCGATCAACACCAAGCTCAACCGGGGACAGCTCGTCCACGGCCGCGAAGCCTACATCCTCCCCTGCCTCGCCCGCAGCGAAGTCGACCATCAGGCGACGGGGCCCCAGTCGATCACCGTCGAAGACTCGATGTCGATGGTGCACGCCTCGGCCGGCCGCAACATGCCTGCCTCCGAGCACCTGATGAGCGAGACCGCGATCGTGGCCGGCATCGCCCGGGCGACGCTCGGCCCGGGCTCGGCCGTCCCCTGGGAGGACTTCACCGCGGATTACGACCGTATCCGCGACGCGATCGAGCGTGTGTTCCCGATCTTCCAGGGGTTCAACGCGCGGATCCGCGTGCCCGGCGGCTTCCATCTCACATCGCTGGCGCGCGAGCGGATCTGGGCCACGCCGTCCGGCCGGGCCGAGTTCGCAGTCTTCGAGGGCCTCGAGGAGGATGCCCTCATGAGCGACCCCGGGGCGCTCTGGCTCACCACGATGCGCAGCCACGATCAGTACAACACGACACTCTACAGTCTGTCCGACCGGTATCGCGGCGTCTTCGGCGGCCGCATGGTGGTCTTCCTCAGCGAGTCCGAGATGGCCCGGCAGGGCGTCCGGGCCGGGGACCGGGTGGCGCTCGACACGATCGCCGACGACGGGGTCGCCCGCTCGGTGGAGGGCTTCCAGGTGGTGCCCTACCGGCTGCCCGACGGCTGCGTCGGCGCCTACTACCCCGAGGCCAACCCTCTGGTCCCGCTCGGCCTGCACGATCCGCAGAGCCACACCCCCTCCTTCAAGGCGATTCCCGTCCGGATGCGCCGCCTCCAGACGGGAGCCGCCTGACCATGGACGCCCTCACGCTCTCCCGGATCCAGTTCGCCTTCACGATCGGCTTCCACATCCTGTGGCCGGCCTTCACGATCGGCGTCGCCTCGTTCGTCGCGTTCCTGAGCTTCCGGTGGTGGCGGACGGACAATCCGGTCTACGGCGCGCTGATGCGGTTCTGGATCCGCATCTTCGCGCTGGGTTTCGGCATGGGGGTCGTGACCGGGCTGGTGCTCTCCTACCAGATCGGGACCAACTGGAGCGGGTTCTCCCGGGCCGTCAGCAACGTGCTCGGTCCGTTCTTCCTGTACGAGGTCATGACCGCCTTCTTCCTGGAGGCGGGCTTCATCGGCATCGTCATCTTCGGCGAGAACCGGGTCGGGCGCGGCGCGCATTTTTTCGCCTGCCTGATGGTCGCCACCGGGACCCTGTTCAGCGCCAGCTGGATCCTGGCCTCCAACAGCTGGATGCAGACCCCGGCCGGCTACACGCTCGACGCCGACGGCCTGTTCCACGTGGCCGATTGGTGGGCGGCGTTCTTCAACCCGTCCTTTCCCTATCGCTTCCTGCACATGGTCTGCGCCAGCTACATCACGGGCAGCTTCGTGGTCGCGGGTGTCTCGGCCTATCATCTCTGGCGGCGGCAGCATGTCGAGGTCGCCCGCAAGGGCTTCTCGCTGGCGATGGGCGCGGCCCTCGTGCTCGTCCCGCTGCAACTGGTCATCGGCGACGCGCATGGGCGCAACACGATGCGCCACCAGCCGACGAAGCTCGCCGCCATGGAGAGCCTCTGGGATTCCGGCTCGGGCGTGCCGGCGACGCTGATCGCGTGGCCCGACATGGCCGCTGAGCGCAACCGCTTCGAGATCGCCATCCCGCACGCCGCGAGCCTCTACCTGACGCATAGCTGGAACGGCTACGTGCAGGGTCTCAAGGCCGTCCCGGCCGCCGAGCGGCCCTACGTGCCGCTGGTGTTCTTCGCCTTCCGCATCATGGTCGGCATCGGCATCGTGCTCCTGATCCTGGCGATCATCGGCGGCGTGCTCCGCTGGCGCGGCCGCCTGTTCACCACCCGCTGGTTCCAGCTCGCCGCCATGGCGGCGACCCCGCTGGGCTTCATCGCGGTGATCGCCGGCTGGACCGTGACCGAGACCGGGCGGCAGCCCTATGTCGTCTACGGACATCTGCGCACGGCCGACGCCGTCGCGCCGCTCGCGCCCGGTGCCGTGCTGACCTCGCTGCTGATGTTCGCCCTGGTCTACAACCTGCTGCTCCTGGCCTTCTTCTGGTACGGCGCGCGCGTTGTCATCCGCGGACCGGCCGCGATCGCAGACGTGCACCCGAACGCGGTGCGTCCGGGCCTCGAGCAGGCCGGAACGGCGGTCCCGAGCCGGGCGCGTCCCTACACCACGCCGATCGCGGCCGGGGAATGACAATGGACCTGCCCCTGATCTTCGCGCTCGTCTCGGCCTTCGCCATCGCGATCTACGTTCTCGCCGACGGTTTCGACCTCGGCGTCGGCATTCTGTTCCTGCTCGCTCCGCGCGATCGGCATCGGGACCTGATGATGCAGAGCATCGCGCCGATGTGGGACGGCAATGAAACGTGGCTCGTGCTTGGCGGCGCCCTTCTGTGGGCCGCCTTCCCGATCGCCTATTATGTGCTGCTTCCGGCCTTCTACCTGCCGATCATGGCGATGCTGTTCGCCCTGATCCTGCGCGGCATCGCCTTCGAGTTCCGGTTCCAGGCCACGCGCTTCCGGCGCGTCTGGGATTTCGCCTTCGCGGGTGGCTCCCTCCTCGCCGCGCTGGCGCAGGGCATCGTCCTGGGCGGGTTCATCGGCGGCGTTCCCGTGCACGATGGCGCCTTCTCGGGAACCGCGCTCAGCGCTTTCAGCCTGCTTGGGCTGCTCTGCGGTGCGGGTCTCGTCGGCGGTTATGCGCTGCTGGGCGCCGGCTGGCTGATCTGGCGCACCGAGGGTGCGGTGCAGATCTTCGGCCGGGAGGTCGGACGCGCCGCCCTGATCCTCACGGCCAGCATGATGACCCTCGTGAGTGCCTGGACGGCCCTGACGGTTCCCGAGGTCGCGCAGCGGTGGTTCGCCTGGCCGCAGGTGCTGCCGCTGGCGCTCTTTCCGTTGGCGGCCGCCGGCATCTCGGTGCTCATCGGGCGCAGCCTGTGGAGCCGGCGCGAGACACGGGTCTTTCAGCTGACGATCGTGCTGTTCCTCCTCGGCTTCGCGGGTCTGGTGGTCAGCCTCTGGCCCTACGTCGTCCCGCGCCACGCCACGATCTGGAGTGCCGCGTCCGACGTCGCGACCCTGCGCTTCGTCGGGGTCGGCGTGCTGATCGTCGTGCCGGTCATCATGGCCTATCTCGGCCACGCCTACTGGGTCTTCCGCGGGAAGACGGTGCTGGAGGCGCACGGGACCGAGGAGGCTCGGCAAGCGGCTCCGTCCGCAGGCCGACGCGCCACCGCCTCCGAGACCGCCCTGCACCTGTGCTGATGCTGGCCCCCATGGCCGCCGCAGCCGAATCGTCACGGACCGCATCGCCCTGGCCCTCGCAGCTCCGGTCGACGGCTCGGGCGGTGGAACGCCACGTCCCGGTCCCGGGCGACAGGGCGGTCGCGCGCGCGGCCTCCGCTTCGCCGAATTCCGGCCGATACTGTTCGCGACCGATGCCGACGAGAAATTGCGCCGGCCGGTGTGCGTGACGCTCGTGCGAAGATTGATTGTTTCGCAGATTTCCGCGTTCTATACGGCGCCGGTCGTGGACATCTCCAAGAGCCGCCACGGCAGGCCGCCGCGTCGCGGCGGCGTCGATCAGCGGTTCGACCGCCCCGGCTCGATCGCGGCCATCGCACGGATCTGACGTCAGGAGATCGTAGCGCCGACATGCAAGCGCCGCAGCTCATCGTTCAACCGGACCACGGCATCGAGCCGGTCGTCGCGCTGATGCGGGGCGCCGAGCAGGAAATCCTGCTCAAGCAATTCACCTTCGACCACCCCCTGCTGATCGACGCGGTTCTGGCTCGGCACGCGGAGGGCGTCGCGGTGCGCGTCCTCCTCAACCCGGCCAAGGGCACCGGCGAGCGCATCAACGACGCAACCTTCGCGCGTCTGGAGGAGGCCGGCATCCCCGTGCGTTGGACGTCGCCGCGCTTCCTCGTCACGCACGAGAAGTCCCTGGTCGTGGACGGCGCGCGCGCCATGGTGGCGACGTTCAACTTCATGGAGAAGTACTTCACCAAGACCCGGGATTACGCGGTCGTCCTGTCCGATCCCGGTCAGGTCGCCGGCATCCGGGCCTGCTTCGAGGGCGATTGGAACGGCGAGGCGTTCGCGCCCGATGGCGGCTCCGACCTGTCCTGGAGCCCCGGGGGCGCCAGGGCGATCCTGTGCGACCTGCTCGACGGCGCCGAGCGCAGCATCGATCTCGCCCATCCGAAATTCGCCGAACCGGTGATCTTCGAGCGGATTCACGCCGCCCTGAAGCGCGGGGTCCGTGTCCGCCTGCTCTGCGGCGGCAAGCACGGACTGCACCAGCCCGACCTGATGTACTCCTTCGCCCTGTGGCGCCTGTACCGGGCGGCCGGCGGCCGGCTTCACAAGCAGCGGGGGCTGCGCAGCCACGGCAAGATCGCGATCATCGACGAGGCCCGGGTCTATCTCGGCACCCAGAACCTCGATCAGGCCGCCTTCGACCTGCGGCGCGAACTCGGTGTCGTTGTGCGCGAAGCCGCCACCGTCGGCGCGATCGCGGCGATCTTCGAGGCGGATTGGCGCGGCTCGCGGCGGTACGAGCCGCCCTATCCGATCGCTGCGGCCGATGCGGAAGAGAATGCGGAGTTCGAGCCGGATGCCGACCTCCGACACAGCTGAGCCCGTCCCGGCCCGAACCGCCGTGGCGCCCGGCCTCCCGGAGCTGTTCTGGCTGTTCAACCGGCTGACGCTGGTGAGCTTCGGCGGCGGTCTCACGGCCTGGGCGCGCAAGCTGATCGTCGAGGACAAGCGCTGGCTCGACGACGCGGAGTTCCTCAGCGCCTACGCGCTGGCCCGGGTGCTACCCGGGGCCAACCAGGCGAACTTCGCGATCTATGTTGGCCACCGCTTCCGCGGCGTGCCCGGGGCGGCCGCCGCCCTGCTCGGCCTGACGCTCGTGCCGTTCTGCATCGTCCTGGGCCTCGCCTGGGCCTATTTCCGGAGCGGCGCGGTCCCGGCGGTCCAGGATATCCTGCGCGGGGTCACCGCCGCCGCGGTGGGGCTCGCGCTGTCGGCAGGCCTGAAGGCCGGCGAGGGCTTCGCGCGGCGGCCCGCGGCGCTCGCCGTCATCGCCCTGGCCTTCCTGGGCTCGATCGTGCTGCACCTCCCGCTCCTCGCCGTCCTGGCGATCCTGGCACCCCCGGCCTTCCTGTTGGCGTGGCGGCATCCGCGCCAGCGCGGGGACGCGGGGGCCGAGCGGTGAAGCCCGGCGCCCTCGTCGCGCTCGCGACCTTCTTCAGCACGATGTCGATCCTGTCGATCGGCGGCAGCAACAGCGTCGTGCCGGAGATGGCGCGTCATGCGGTCGGGGAGGCGCACTGGCTCACCGGCGGCGCGTTCTCCGACCTCTTCGCGATCTCGCAGGCCGCGCCCGGGCCGAGCAACCTGATCGTCGCGATGATCGGCTACAAGGTCGCGGGCCTCGCCGGGGCGGTCGTCGCCCAGGCCGCCATGATGCTTCCGGCCGCGTTGCTGATGATCGTCGTGGCGCGGATCTGGCAGGCGTCTTCGGGGGCCGCTTGGCATATCGCCCTGGAGGCGGCGCTGGGGCCGATCGCGGTCGGGCTGATCCTGGCGAGCGGGTGGACGGTCGCGGAGGGGGCCGGCTTCTCGTCCCGTGGGTACGTCGCCGCAGCAATCTTCACCCTGCTGTTCTGGCGCACCAATCTCAATCCGCTCCCGATCCTGGCCATCGCGGGCTTTCTGGGCTGGATGCACGCGATCTGAGCCCTTTGCCCGGCGGCAGGTGGAGAACGGCGCATCAGTGGCCGAGGTCTGCCGGCGATGGGCGTGTCCGATCCGACGTCTCATCGCTGGAAGACGCAGCTCGTCGGCATCGGCGTGCCGGAGATCCACCGGCGCAAGCATGCCCAGAGCTTTCGCCAACCCGGCTGTCACGGTCCGAGACCTTGCAGAGGCCGCGGACCGTATACCGGGTCACCGCCTGGGGCGTCGCTTTGCGAGGGCCGCAAAGAGCCGCTCTACGGGGGCGGGCATCGCCGTCTTCGCCCGCCCGGGATCATCATCCCACAGGGCGCCGTACTCGCTGCGCGGGCCATAAACGCGCGGCCCGGGGCCGCCGCGCCCTTCAGAAATCCCGCTGCACGCGTGCGCGCACCTGGATGACGTCGACGCTGCTGGCGGTGGCGACCGGGTTGGCGGGGTTGTTGACGTAGGCCGGGTTCTGGCCGGGGTAACGGCTCGTGTCGAGGATGCGGCCGCTCCGCGGTCCGTAGCGCGTGTAGATCGCCTCGACGCCGATATCGAACTCCTTCACCGGCGACCAGATCAGGTTGGCGCCGACGACGAAGCGGTCGCTGTCCCGCAAGACCGGGCTCAGGTCGAAGAATCGCGAACCGGGGGTGCCCGGTCCTGTCCCGGTCAGCCCGAAATAGGCGCCCTGTGCCGCGCGGGCGCCGCGGGCGAAGGCCAGGCCGCCGTAGGAGCCGAAGACGGCGGAGCGGACCGAGGGGGTCCAGTAGTGCAGCATCGAGGCCGTGAACGAGTAGCTCGCCGTCAAGGCGAGGCGATGGGTGAAGGGGTTGATCACGCCGTCGTTGAAGAACTGGGAGAAAGCCGCCCCCTGCACCGCGCTGGCCGCCTGCGCGTAGGGGCCGTTATAGGCCGGTACGCCGGTATACAACGCCGCGCCCTCTCCGTAGGCGCCCTGCAGGTAGAGCGTGTCGCCGGCCGCGATGGCGGGCAGGTTGACCTTCACGCCCCCCTGCACCGCCCAGCCGAACGCGGAGGCGGTTCCGCGCGGGGGGCGGCTGTTGCCCGGCGAGACGGGGGCGCCCAGGTTCGTTCCGGAGAACGAAACGCTGTCGAGCAGGCCGTGGTTGACCTCGTGCAGGGCCCCCGAGAGCTGCGCCGAGCCCCAGGATTGGTCGGAGCGCAGCACCCCGACGATATCGGGTATCCGGCTGCGCTGGATCGTATCCACGAAGCCTACGCCCGTCGGGTTCCCGGCGGCGTCGAACCCGGCGAAGATCGGCGCGACGGGGCTTCCCGGCGAGAAGACCAGGGCGCCCGGACCGAGGTTCGACCGGAGGGCGGCGTTCTGGGACGAATAGACCGGCGTGCGTCGGAAGACCGGGTCCTCCACCGACAATGTGGCGGACAGGCCCTTGCCCACCGTCGCGGTGTAGGCGGCAAGGTTGGTCGAGGGGTTGTCCGAGCCCGTGGTGGCCACGATGAACTCGAAGTCGTGGGCATAGAAATCGAAGAACGAGGCCGCGCGCCCGGCGGTGAGGCCGGCGAATTGGACGAAGGCCTTGTCGACGTTGAATTGCTGCTGGGCTCGCCCGAACGTGTCGATGCCGAGGGCCGGGTAGGCGCCGCCGATCCGGAGCAGCGCGCCGGCATGCATGGTGGGGAAGCCGGTCCGGCTCCCGGCATCGAGGCGGAGGAAGGAGCGCAGGGTGCCGTAGGCCGTCTGGGTCCGGGCGTCGAGGTTGATCCGGAGGCGGCCCTGGTAGCCGCTGTAATCCCCCGGCGTGGCGCCGGCATTGTTGCCGGAGCGGCTGTAGGCGGGCTGGTAGGCGTATTCGAAGCGCGCCCGGCCGGAGAGGCGCAGGCAGGTATCCGTACCGGGAATGAAGAAGAAGGCTTGGCCATGGCTCGAGCAGATCCGCACGCTCTCGAAGCGCTGCGGTTTGCGCCGGTCCGGAAGTTCCGCCCCTTCGACGGGGAGGCTCAGCAACCCCGCGAAACCTGCCAGAAGGCTCCTCGTCACACGCTTCGGTCGATGGTTTCGGTCTTCCGCACACAACACCCGCATCGAGTCGACCATTCCACCATCCGCATTCCCCCCATGGAATCGGACGGATCGCGGCGCCGGATAATCCCGCGCGGTACCCCGGGGCCGGTCGAAGGGCCGATCGCGCGCGGCCCCGGTTTACCGCCGGGCGATCCTGCGCCAGGGCCGGGCCGAGGCCGGCTTCGGGGATCCGCTGAACCCGGAGGAATGGGAGGGGCGGGTCGGGCGGAGGCCATCCGTTCGCCAGTCGAATCTCACCGAAGCGGACCGGAGGCCATCGGCCATTCTACTCCGCCTCCCGTTGCTCACACCCGATGGGAGCAGACGATTTCGCTGCCATGGATGCACGGCGCAAAGTGCGTCCCGGCCGATGACAAGGACCGCTGCATCGCCGGACGCACGCCGAGCCTGGCGCAGCGTTACACTTTGGACGCTGGCCATGGGCGGGAGGCCGTGTCATGGCCAAGCCGGTGAATGATCATCCCGTCTGCCCCCATCCCGCGCAGCCTGCCAGCCTGGGTTGGTCCAGCTTCTTCGAGGACCAGCGGGGGGACGACGAGACCGATCTCGCCGCCATGCGGATCGCCACGGTCCACCGCTCCCGCCTGACCGCCCTGGCTCTCACCGGACCGGTCAAGCTGACGCTTCCGATTCATACGAACACCGGCGACTTCGCGGTGGGCGATTGGGTGCTGGTCGATCCCCGGACCCAGACCCTGCACCGCCGCCTGGACCGCAGGTCGGTCCTGGAGCGCCGCACCGAAGGCGGCAGGATTCCGCAGGTGGCCGCGGCCAACGTCGACACGCTGTTCATCGTCACATCCTGCAACGCGGATTTCAATCCTGCCCGGCTGGAGCGCTATCTGGCGCTGGCCAATCAGGGCGGCGCAAATCCGGTGATCCTGCTCACGAAGGCGGATACGGCGGAGGATGTGCAGACCTACCAGCACCAAGCCGCCGCGTTGCAGCGCGGGCTGGCCGTCGTGGCCGTCGATTCCCGCCTCCCGGAGGCTTCAAGCGCCCTATCGCCGTGGTGCGGCGTCGGACAGACTGTTGCACTGGTCGGCTCCTCCGGGGTCGGCAAGTCGACCCTGGTGAACACCCTGACCGGCGTGAACGAGGCGGTCGCGCAGGAGACGGGAAGCATCCGCGCGCACGACGCGAAGGGGCGCCACACCACGACGTCGCGCTCGCTGCACGCCATCGCGGGCGGCGGCTGGGTCATCGACACGCCCGGGATGCGAACGCTTCAGGTCAGCGACGCCGCCGACGGCATCGCGACGCTGTTCGCCGAGATCACCGAGTTGGCCCCCTCGTGCCGGTTCCGAGACTGCACGCATGCCCACGAACCCGGCTGCGCGGTGCGGGCCGCCGTCGCCAACGGCCAGCTGGATCCCGAAAGGCTGACCCGATGGCGCAAGCTGCTCACCGAGAACCTCGACAACGCCAAGGCGTCCAGCGGGCCGCGCGGCCGTCAGAATGCCGGCCGATAGCCTGTAGGTTTGCGTCGAAGCGAGATGCTGGAACAGGACCGCTATTCTCGGGTCCTTCCCCGGTCCGGCGGTTCGAAGAGCCGATGCTGCATGCCCCGGTACGCGCGATGCGGTTGCCGGGGCCTGAAATTCACTTAACCTGCGGTAAGCGTTCGAAAAAATCTGGTGCCGGTGGAGAGGATCGAACTCCCGATTTACGGTAGAACAACCGCCGGCGTACCGTAGATTGCAGTGTTAGCGGATCTCAAGATTGACAACCCTGGTACCGTGTTGTGTGAGAGTTCGGTGTGATCGTCAAGGGGACTTATGCCTATCGTCCGGTAGCCTGTAACTACGACCGCCGACAGTATGTACGCGGGTATGCCGGGCCACTAATAAAGCGCCCAGTTGCATCGACGGGGCACATTTAATAACGTTCGATTGGACCAAGCACTTACGGATAACTCTGACAGCCATACTGCCGTACCATAAAATACATTGTGAATGACATGTGCGGTCAATCTGTGGAACGAGTTCTGCCGTACAGGAGGGGCGTTAACCCACCTTACCGCAGTCAGACACGCGTATTTATTTAGGCCATATAACAGTTGTGCAGCTCACCGGTCTGAACTTTCTGAGTGAGACAGAAATCGGTATGCCAAAACATTAAAAAACAGTTGATAGACTATTGACAATCATTAACTTCATTGGCACTATGTCTTCAAGTTGTTGAAACTAGCAGCTTACCTCCACGGGTATCCATGACCAGTACGGATACCGATTAGCAACAACCACATCGTCGCTCATTACTAACGCTCCGACAAAGGCGGGGCCGTCATGTTGCGCGCGCATTAAACGAGAATGATATGAAGCTAAGCTTTGTTAACGGACCAACCTCTAGCAATAAGACTGGCGTCGTACTTGAAGAAACCGGAAGACGTTATCTACAGGGTCTAAAATCGCTGATAGTCGGACCATCTACCGACGCCTGTGACGAGTACCAAAACCGATTTACTTCTCTGTTTCCGGGAGTGCCTCTGGAAGTATACCATTCGAAGCGGGAACGTATCGAGAGTAACGGATCGATCCGGATTGATGTTGAGAGAGCTTTGTTGAACAACTTCCGTGGCGAGGGTCGAGTCGTTGCAATCTGCCATGCTACGCTTTGTAACCTATCGCCAGAGTTGGACCTAGGTGATTGGTATTGTTATATCGATGAAACGCTAGACGTATTCCATCCTGCCGAACTGAACCTTCACGATAGTCATCAGCTTCTTACCGAACATTTAAAGACCATATCGGACGGTTCTCCATACTCACGCCTAGTGTCAGTTAATGACACCGCACTAACTGCAATCATAGAGAACAGGGACAGAGATGCGTACCGAGAAATAGTTGCGGGCACTGCCGAGAAGATAATCAGTCCGCACTACGATTGCTTCACGCTTCAAGATAAGTATCGACACCTTATTGAGCGGAAGGGAGAGAAACAAAAACTTTACTGCCTCTCCGTTCTACATCCCCGCGTGGTTTCAGCCTTTGGTGGCGTGACGGTCCTATCCGCGCGTTTCGAAGAGAGCCTACACTACCATCTTTGGGAGCGAGAAGGCGTTGTATGGACGCAAGATGCCGCTCTGTCTGTGCGCCTTAGGTTCACTCAACATAGCGGGTATGAGAAGACCAAGATCTATTGGGGGCTGGATCGCAACTTCTCTAAGTCGTTCAGGGATGCCAACGCGGATTGGTACGATGAGTTTATTCGGGCGGCATTGGATGTTGTCGGCACCGAAGGGCATGTGAGGCTTGAGAACAATGATATTAAAAACAGCAGTTTGTTATCTAAGTCCCTGAACGGTGAAACGATACCCGGACGTGCGCACGGACTGAATAAGTATAGGAATATCGATCACGCAATCATTATTTCCGCAATGAACTATTCACCTGTCGCCGGTAGGTTTCTCTCTGCGCGGTACAAGTTCGGGTCGCATAAGCAGGCGGTGTCGTTCGCCTGCCATAACATCTATCAAGCAATCAGCCGAACTTCGATGCGAGACGGCGATATGGGTCGTGAACGGTTATGGGTCGTACCGTCTCGGATTCATGCGGAGTGGTTATCTCAGATCTTTCAGGGATCATCATGCATTTCGCTGGCGCTCAATCAGCCTTCGGCTGGCAACCTCGGAAGACCCGAACTGTTCAATAGCCCTAATGATCGTAAAAACCACTCAAAGGTCATTAGCAGGAACAAGGCAAGACAGATCAGTGACTTCGTAGATCGAATCGGTGTCGACATGATGGAGAACGTCACCTTTTTTAATAGCTCAGATGACGACGTTAGTTCCTTATATAATATAGATCATTTCGTCGCCAACTACAGGTCCAGTTGGTTCAAAATCAAATACAAGCGAGATGCACAAGTCATTTCAATGAAAGAGCATAAGTACATCAGTTGGCTGAAGAAAGAGAGCACGAAGTCATATGCGAAGAAAGACGACGTTCCCCTAGTATCGCCGGCGTTTTACAATCCACTATGGGTCGGAAAGGGCAAGCGAGGAAAGAAAAACGTCGTGTTCGCATCTGGCGTCATGTTGGATTTCGATGACACTGAACTCGGGCCTGATGAGTTAGCCAAGATATTCACTGAGCTGCAGATGGTGGCTTACTCAACTTTCAGCAACTCGTCAACCAACCTTCGTTACCGTGCCTACTTACCAACAACTTGTCCGATGTTGATACCTGAATACAACGTAATCACGCACGCGATCATTCAAGCTATCGAGAGTGCTGGGTATAGAGGTAAACAAAAGGGCGCGGCGAAGCCGAACGGAAGCGATAGCGAAAGCGAAAGCGACCGTTTCACTTTGGGCGGAAACCTCAAGCGCCATGGCATTGATATGGGAAAGATTGGTCCCTACTCGATTTTTCATCTTCCTTGTCGTTCACCATCGGGGCACAGCTTCTTCAACCATTACTCAGGACCTGGGCGAGCACCACTGGATGTGAATCAGTGGCTATCATCCCTTCCGCCCATTGAGGAACCGGAGGCTCCAAGTACCCCAACCAACTACAGTTATGTGGATGAGGCCCATACCCTTACTGACCATCAGAAAAACGGCGTTGAATATGCGATGGCTGAATGGTTCGGGACAGGAACGCTACCGGGTAAGGGTAACGATGCTATGTGGGACCTTTATGAGCGACTGCGGGATCTGCGTCTTCCCATAGATCTAATGTGGGAACAGATGAGCTTCGCGGCAAGATCCTCGAACACACCAAGAGACAGACTCAAACAGGTGGACTATTTAATGAACGATCTGATGCAGTATCGATTTATGTTGCCTGCAAATAGAGTGGCATAGTTTTTACTCATCGATAGTTGACTTACGGCGGGGCGCTAGAAAAATAATCGCTGTTAATGGCAGGCGTCCCATT
>NZ_VRVG01000044.1:0-37918 GCF_008040085.1 Methylobacterium sp. WL7
GACCCCAAACGCGTGGCCGCCAGCCAGCGAAAACCCAAGCCGCGGTCTACCGAGCCCGCACGCCAGACCAACGCCCATGTCGCAACCGCCAGGGTTCTGGCAAATCAAACACCTTGAAAGGGCTGGGTCGTAGACCTTTTGAAACCGGGATGATCCAGGCCCGGATCATGGGATTCACGACCACCCCGCCGCGGCCTCACGCGTCCGGATCGCGGCTCCGACCGGGGGACGCCATACCGGCGTCGGCCTCCGGCCCGGCCAGGGCGTAGGTGGCCTCGGCGACCCGGCGCAGGGGGCCTCCGGGGCCGGACCGCTTCCACAGGCGGGTGTTGAGGGCCGCCACCGGATCGCGTCCCGGCAGGGTGAAGCCGCGGGCCAGGAGGATCTCCAGGATCTCGCCCGCGTGCAGCGGCCGGCCGGCCGCCAGGATCGCCCCGCAGGCCGCCTCCACCAGCGCCCGGCCGTAGCGGCGGGCGCCGGCGGCATCCTGTGTGAAGGCGATCGCGGGCGGGATCCCGTTCGGCCCGGCATCCGGCTCCCGGCACGGCGGCGCGGCCTCCGGCCCGCCCGGCATGGCATCCACGTCCTCGAAATCGGTCCATGCCGGGGGGGCAGACGGCCGCGCGATGTCCGAGGGGCGGGGGTCGGCCGCGACGGCGGCAGGCGCGTGCCGGACCGGCGGCTGCACGGCGCGATCGGGACCGTGCAGCCGCCCGGGCCCGGCGACGGCCGGGCCGCCCTGCGCATCGCTCAGGCGCCGGCCGAGTTCCAGGTAGAGGACGAGGTCGGCGATCTCCCGGTCGATCGCCTCACGCTGGCGCCGCAATGCGGAGAGCCGGGCCTCGATATCCTGTTCCGACAGACCCATCCGGTGTTCCCTTCAGCCGAACGGAACATCTAGCTCATTCCGTCTGTGTTGGGAACATTCTTTCCGAACCGCCGCGCCGGGGTGATATTCCCACCGCGCGGAACGAAGGGAACGGATCACATTCCCTTCTGGCGTCCCCGCATTCCCTTCACGGAGGCCGGGCGCGGCGGCACCAGCAGTGCACTGGGATCGGCCGGGTGCAGGGTCAGGCCGCCGTCGTCGAGCACGAGCGGCAGGCGCGGAAACACCTCGCGCAGATGCGCCAGATCGGCCTTGAAGGCCTGCCGGAAGCTGCGGATCGAGGCGTTCTCGGCCCCGAACTGCGCGTGCAGGTTGCTCCAGGTCAGCCGCAGCGGCCGCTGCAGGGCCCGCAGCCGGTAGCCGGTCCAGAACAGCAGGTCGAGCTTGCGCGCCGAGCCCGAGAAGGCCCGCGCCGCCCGCACGTCCACGGGCAGCGCGTGCTTGATCAGCGTCTCGTAGAATTCCAGGTCGAAGCGGACCGTCCGCCCCGCCTCCTCGTCGCCCTCGCCGGCGCGCGGACGCCACAATTCGAGGCTGCGGAACGGCGGCACGTTGAGGGTTGTGGCGCTGTCGCGCCCATCCCAGAGGCCGATCTGCATGGTGCAGGCGGCCAGCCGGTTCAGCTGCTCCTTGAACTGCCGGATGGTGCCGCGCTCGCCGCCCGTGACGGCAAACCCCATCTCGCGCATGAAGCCCGAGAGCGTCTCGGCGACCTTCACGGTCGGGCTGCGCTGGCGCACCGCCTCGGTGCAGAGGTGCAGCAGAACCAGCCTGGCCTTCGGCCCGTAGGGCAGCCCCTGCGGCGCGAAGGCGCCGGTCTCCGGATCCTTGATCCGCCCGGCCATCAGGCTGAGCGAGTTGCGCCCGTAGGTGCGGGAGAATTCGCGCACCGGACCGGGATCGCGATAGGGCAGGCCGCACAGCGCCAGCACCGAGTGGATGTGCTGCAGGCTCGACGGCAGGGCCGGCTCGTTCTCGATCACCAGGCGGACCGCGTCGCGTCGGCGCTGGTCGCGCGACAGCTGGGCCCGGCGGAGTTCCTGCGCCCCGAGAACGGCGGCCTGCGCGTCGCGCTCGCGCTGGCGATGCAGCACGTGCTCGACGATCTGGGCGAACAGGAAGCCGCCTCGCGCCGCCTCGATCTCGGCCCGCAGGTCCGCGTCGTGGATCCCGGCGATCTTCTCCTCGATGCCCATCGCCCCTCAGCCCGAGCCGCACGCGGAACCCGTCCCCCCGGCAGGCGGAGGGGCGGCCCGATCCTGCCATGCCACGATTCGCCGGCCGGGGCTCCGGTCCGATCCGGCTTGTCCCGGCAATCCACGGTTCCCCGGGGCTCTCGCGGGCCTGCGCGGCGCAGAGTTGCATACGCACGGATCGGGGGTCTGGGCCCACGCAGAGTTCGATACGCCCGGGCCCCGGGTTTCTATCCCCGCATTCCACCGGTCCGGGCCGGAATCCGCGCCGAATCAGATACGCAACCGCGCAGAATCCAATGCACCCACCGGCCGGATCCGCGCAGACTCCGATACGCCGTCGCGCAGAGTCGCATGCGCACCCACGCAGAGTCGGATACGAAAACCTAGCCCAACCCTCTGATCGGGATGATGAATTCGCCACCCCATATAGTCTTCCGAACTGACTCTCTGAAAGATTCCCTCTTGATAATCTTCCTACTTAACGCGGCGCTCGTTCGGTCCGAAGAACACACTCGGTTCCGTCGACATGCACATGGTTTGAAGGGAATATCCCGGATCCATCCACAGACCGGAGCGCCCGGGGAGAGGTCGGCGTTCAGGGAATCCGGGTCCGGGTCGCTCCGGATCCGATGTTTCCGACGGCTTCGGGTTGACGTGGGCTGTGCCGCCCGGTTTCTCGGGCCGACCCATTCTGGAAAGGCCGCGCCGATGCTCCCCTCCCCGATCGCGTTCCGATGACCGGCCGCCGCAACGACGGCCGCCCGGGCGGCCCGCCCCGGTCCGGGTTTCGGCCCGGCTTCCGGTCCGGCGGGCGTCCCGGCGGATCCGGGCCGCGGCCCGAATCCGGGGGGCCCGATGGCGCCGCGGTGCTGTATGGCTGGCACCCGGTGGTCCAGGCGCTGGGCAACGCGGAGCGCGGCCTGCACCGGCTGCTCGCCACCGAGAACGCGGCGGCCCGGCTGACCGAGGAGTTCGGCGATGCCCTGCGCATCGCCCCCGAGCTGGTCCGGCCGAGCGAGATCGGCCGCCTGCTCGGGCCGGACGCGGTCCACCAGGGCCTCTATCTCGAGGCCGAGCCCCTGCCCGCCCCCGGCCTCGACGACCTGCCGGCCGACGCCCTGCTGCTGGCGCTGGACCAGATCACCGACCCGCACAATGTCGGGGCGATCGTGCGCACGGCCGCGGCCTTCGGGGTCGCCGGCATCGTCACCACGGTGCGGCACGCGCCGGGCGCCACCGGGGTCCTGGCGAAATCCGCCTCGGGCGGGCTGGAGCACGTGCCCTTCGTCACCGTCCGCAACCTGGCCGAGGCGCTGATCGAGCTGGGCGAGCGCGGCTACACCCGGATCGGCCTCGATTCCGACGCGCCCGCGAGCCTCGACACCCTCACCGTCGCCCGGCCGCTGGTGATCGTCCTCGGGGCGGAGGGCAAGGGCCTGCGCGAGCGGACCCGGACCTGCTGCGACCTCCTGGCCCGGATCCCGTTCTCGGGGGCGATCCGCAGCCTCAACGTCTCGAACGCGGCCGCCATCACCCTCTACGCCCTGGGCCGGCCGCCCGCCGGAACGGCCGCCGGATACGGCGCGGAAACAAAAATTCGCCCGCCCGATTCCGGGGACGGCCTAGGCAAGTCCAGCACCCTGCCGTAGACGTCGGCTTCAGAGGGGGGCGTGGGCTGGTAGGCGTGCGCCGGATGCTGGACGATGCTTTGACGTATGGCGGTGGGGCCTTCAGCCTGATCGCCGTCGGCGTGTGGCTGTGGCTCGCCCGGCGGGCCTTCCCGAGCTTCGAATCCTTCGTGAAGGGGTTCGACGACGAGCTGCGCCTGGGCGCGAGCCCGGAGGAACGGGCCCGCACCGCCCGCTGGCACCAGGTCCGCCAGGCTGCCGTGGCCCTGACCGCAGTCGGGGCGCTGTGCCTGTCGATCGGCCTCGCGATCCCCGACTGAGCGGACAAGGTCCGGGATTCGAAAGGTCCTCGACCTTTCGCGGGTGCGGGCGGAGCCCGCTGTCTTCAGGGATGCCGACCCCGAGCCCTTTAGAAACCCCGACATGCCGCGCTCTAAGGCCCGGCCCGGAATCCGGCGAGCGGCGCGGTGAGGGTGCAGACCAGCCCGTCGCGGTGATAGTCGAGCGCGGCCCGGCCGCCGACCGCCCCGGCGAGCCCCCGCTCGATCAGCCGCGAGCCGAAGCCCCGGCGCGTCGGCGGCGCCACCGGCGGGCCGCCGCTCTCGCGCCAGACCAGGGTGAAGACCGGGTCCCCGGCCGTATCGGGAGCCGTGTCCCATCCGACGTCGACCCGGCCCGTCTGCGTCGAGAGCGCGCCGTACTTCGCCGCGTTGGTGGCGAGTTCGTGCAGCATCAGGGCCAGGGACAGGGCGGCCGCCGGCCCGATCAGGAGATCGGGGCCCTCGAAGCCGAACCGGCCGGGACCGTCCTGGTGCAGCGCCAGGCTGCCGGTCACCACCGCGGCGACGCTGGCGGCCTCGGGGCGGCCGGCGAGGTGGCCGGCCAGCAGGATGTCGTGGGCCTTGCCCAGGGCGACCAGGCGCGCCGCCAGGGCCTCGCGGGCCGTGTCGATGTCGGGGGCGTTGCGCAGGGTCTGGGCGGCGATCGCCTGCACCAGCGCCAGGGTGTTCTTCAGCCGGTGCGACAGCTCGCTGTTGAGCAGGTCCTGGTCCGCCTCCGCGCGTTTGCGCGCTTCGATGTCGGAGACCGCCACCACGGCGCCCACGACGGTGCCGGCGGCGTCCCGGATCGCCTCGCCCGCGATGGCGATCCAGCGGCGCGTCCCGTCGGGCTGCTGGTAGCGGACCTCCAATTCGGCCCGGGCCGCCTCGCCCGCGCAGATCCGGGCGAGCGGGAACTCCTCCGGCGCCACCGGTCTGTCATCCGCGTGATAGGCGCCGTAGGCGCCGTACGCCGCACTGTCCTGCGCATAGACCGTGTCGTGGCCCAGCACCTCGCGGATGCGCCGGTTGCCCATGACGATGCGGCCGGAGGGCGCCTCGGCGAGCAGGATCCCGACCGGGACCGTGTCCATCACGGTGGCGAGCCGGGCCTCGGCCGCGCCGACCTCCCGGGTCCCGGTGAGGCTCGCCGCGACCGTGCCGGCGATCAGCTGCACGACCGCCAGATCATCCTGCGTGAAGGCATCCTGCGTGGAGGCGTCCTGCGTGGAGGCGTCCTGTATGGAGGCGTCGGCCCGGGCGGCGCGCAGCTCGAGGATCCCCGAAGCCGCGCCGCCGAGCTGCACGGGCACCGTGAGGGCGGCACGCATGCCGGGTGCCGGCGGCAGGTCCGCCGTCCCCAGGTCCGCCGTCCGGTCGGGGTCGGGGATCGCCGCACGGGTCGGCAGAGCCGGCTCGGCCGTCCCGCCGGCGAGCGGGCGGCGCAGGCCGACCTGGTGGGCGAGGGTCCCGGCCGCCGAGCGGTAGACCAGGTCGGCCCCCTCGCGCATGGCGACGGCCCCACCCTCGGCCTCCGGCACGGCCGCCAGGGCGGCGGCCACCAGGAGATCCAGGATCGCCCGGCGGTCGCCGGCACCCGGCAGGGCCGCGACCAGATCCGCCACCGCGGCCCGTTGGGCCAGGAGGCGGTCGCGTGCCGCCCGGGTCCGGCGCAGCTCCAGCCGGGTCGCGGCCAGCCGCGCCAGGGTGGCCAGATCCTCGGCCGCCTCCGGATCGAGACCCCCGGGCCGGGGGGCGGTGTCGAGCACGCAGAGGGTGCCGAGGCGCCGGCCCGTCGCGGATGCCAGCGCGGCCCCCGCGAAGAAGCCCAGCGCCGGTCCGCCCGCGCGGCGCGGGCCGGCGTGGGCCGGCGCATCCGCCGTCAGGTCGGGAACGACCAGAAGACCCGGGCCGTCGGGGATACGCGCGAGGATACCGGCGAGGGCGGCTCCGGGAAGGCTGAGGGCGGGCGAAAGGCTGCCTGCGGGCGAAAGGCTGCCGGCCCCGAACCCGTCGGCGGCTTCGGACCGGGGCCGGTCCCCGGTGTCGAGGCTGAGCAGGGCCATCGGAGCCCCGCAGGCCCGGCGGGCCATGCGGAGAAGGTCCTCGAAGCCCGGTTCCGGCGCGGGATCGGGGACGGCGCCGGCCACGGCCGCGAGGCGGTACGGGTCCCGGGCGTCGGACCTGGTGTCGGACATGGCGGCGTGCGCGGCGGCGTTGTCGATGGGCGCGGATGCCGCCGCCTCCGGGGCAACGATGGCGGCAGCAAGGCTGATCGCGAGAAAATCGCGACCGGGGTCGTTATCGCGCACGGACAGGGCCGGTTTTCGCACCGATATGCGCGCGAAAACCCGATGGCTCGTCTTGCACATCGGGTCCGAGATCGGGCCATCGGCCGGTTCTGGTGCCGGTATCGGGGCCGGTGGTCCCGGCTCCGGTCAGCCGGACGCCGCCACGGCGTGCGCGGCGATCGCGCCCGCCGTGGTGATCCAGACCCGGTCCCGATGGGCCGCGACATGGGCGAGCGCCGCCCGGAGCGGCCGCAGCCGGTGGGGCTGGCCGACGATGTAGGGATGGAGCGCAATGCCCATCACCAGGGGCGCGGTGGCGGATTGCTCCAGCATCTCGTCGAAGGCGTCGACGAGCGCGTCGGCGAAGTGGCGGCCCGTCTCCTTGCGGGCGACGATCGCCGGGATGTCGTTGAGCTCCTGGGGATACGGCACGGCCAGGATCCGGCCGCCGCCCCGGGTCGCCATCCAGGTCGGCTGGTCGTCGTGGCACCAGTCGAGCAGGTAGCGGTAGCCGGCCTCGGCGAGCAGGTCCGGCGTCACCCGCGACTGCGAGATCCAGGGGCCGAGCCAGCCGGCCGGCGCCCGGCCCTCCTCCCGGGTCAGGATCGCGGTGGCGTCCGCGATCAGGGCGCGCTCCTCCGCCTCGGACAGGGTGCCCTGCCGCTCGGCATTGGTGCGGCCGTGCCCGACGATCTCGTCGCCGCGCGCCCGGAACGCCTCGATCAGGCCCGGGCAGTCCCGGTAGAGCCGGCTGTTGACCAGCACGCTCGCGGGCAGGCCGAGGCCGTCGAGGGTGTCCCGCAGCCGCCAGGCCCCGACCCGGTTGCCCCAGTCGCGCCAGGCGTAGTTGAGCACGTCGGGCTGCGGCCCGCCCGGGGCGAGCTCGGCCCCGAGCCCCGAGCCGAAATCGAAGGTCTCGAGGTTGAGCCCGACATAGACCGCGAGCCGCCTTCCCCCGGGCCAGTCGTAGACCGGCCGGTCCGGGAGGGCGCTGTAGCGGTAGCGGCCGTGCTGCGCGGCCGAGGGAGCATCATCCATCGCGGGTCCAGTGTCCGGGGGGCGCCCGGGCAGATAGGCCGGATCCGGGATGCCGCCATGCCTGTCCGCCGCCATGCCTGTCCGCCGCCATGCCTGTCCGCCGCCATGCCTGTCCGCCGCCATGCCTGTTCCGGCGGGCGGGCCTGCTGTACCGGGTCGGGACGGGACCGCGTGCGGCGGTCCGGGTGTCGAGGAAGGATCCGCCGTGCCGCTGGCCGACACATCTCAGGGGGACGCGCGACCGGTCGTCTCGGACATCGCCGCGCGCCTCGAACGGCTGCCGATGTCGCGCTACCAGCGCAAGATCTTCGCGATCATCGCGTCCGCCTGGCTGGTCGACCAGATCGACGTGGCGCTCCTGACCTTCCTGCTCGGCTCGATCGTGGTGGCCTTCGGGCTGACCCCCACGGAGGCCGGCCAGCTCGCCGCCATGACCTTCGCGGGCCAGCTCGTCGGCAACATCGTCGCCGGCACCGCCTCCGACCGGTTCGGCCGCAAGGCGGTGTTCCAGGTGACCATGGTGGTCTGGGGCCTGGCGAGCCTCGCGGCGGCGACCGCCTGGAGCCTGCCCGTGCTGATGGCCTGCCGGTTCCTGATCGGGGCGGGCGTCGGCGGCGAGGCGCCGGTGGCGCAGGCGATGGTCTCCGAGATCGTCCCGGCCCCCGTGCGCGGCAAGTACATCGCGATCCTCGAGGGGTTCTGGGCGGTGGGCTACGTCCTGTCCGGGGCGATCAGCTTCTTCGTGCTGCCCTATCTCGGCTGGCGCTGGGCCTTCGTGGTGGTCGGCCTGCTGTCGCTGGTGGTGCTCGCGGTGCGCCGGAACATGCCCGAATCGCCCCGCTGGCTCGCCGAAGCCGGGCGCCACGCGGAGGCCGAGGCGGTGATGGCCACGATGGAGCGGGCCGTCGAGCGCGCCACCGGCCGGCCCCTGCCCCCGGTCACCCCGCAGATCGCCGCCGCGGTGGCGGACCCGGTTCCCGGCCCCCGGCCGAGCGCCGTGGCGACCCTGTTCGCGCCCGCCTACCGGATGCGCACCGTGATGGCCTTCGGGCTGTGGTTCTTCGCGCTGATCGGCTTCTTCGGGCTCAATTCCTGGATCGCGGTGCTGCTCAAGGAGCGCGGCTTCTCGATCGTCGGCTCGGTGGGCTTCGTCACCCTGATCACGCTGGGCGGCATCCCGGGCTTCGCCACCGCGGCCGTGTTGCTCGAGCGGATCGGCCGCAAGCCGACCACGGCGCTGTTCCTGACCTGCGCGGCCGCCGCGGCCTGGCTGTACGGCAATGCCGGCGGCGAGCCCGTGCTGACCGTCGCCGGCGTCACGGTCACTTGGCTGTTCGTCGCGGGCTTCGTGATGCAGTTCTTCATGTTCGGCATGTGGAGCTGCCTCTACGCCTACACGCCGGAACTGTACCCGACCCGGGCCCGGGCCACGGGGGCCTGCTTCGCCTCGGCCTTCGGGCGGATCGGCGCCATCCTGGGGCCGATGATCGTGCCGGTGCTGGTGCGCGATTACGGCCCGGCCACCGCCTTCCAGGTCGGCGCGGGCGGCTTCCTGATCGCCGCCCTCCTGGTCCTCACCCTCGGGGTCGAGACCCGCGGCAAGGTGCTCGAAGCCGTCTCGCATTGAGCGGAGGAGCCGCCGAGTCTTCCAGGCGCGTCTTGCAGGGCTCCGCCCTGCACCCGCACAAGGTCTCGACCTTGTGAATCCATGATCCGATTGAACGATCGATCCTGCGTCGCTCGCGATTCGATCGATGGTCAGCCCCATACCTCGCTCACATCACAACCGTGGAGTCCCAAAAAATGCCCGTCGTGGACATGCGCAGCCGGCCGACCTTCCTGCACACGTTCTTCGGCGCCGAGCCCGACACGCCGGAATTCGGCGTCGCCCGCTGGCTGAACGCCCGGGTCGGCAGCCGCGAGGTCGAGCACTTCACCCGCGGCGCCACGATCGAGGGCTTCCGCGCCGAGATGGACGGGGCCGGGATCGACGTCGCCGTGATGGTCGCCCGCTCGGTGCCGGGGGTCCGGGTCTCGAACGACGCCCTGGCGCAGGCCGCCGGGCACGATCCGAAGCGGCTGATCGGCATCGCCTCGGTGGATCCGGTGAAGCTCGGCCGCAAGGCCGCGGTGGCGGAAGCCAAGCGCGCCGTGACCGAGCTCGGCTTCAAGGGGATCAACCTCGATGCCGGCTTCTACCGCGAGGGCCTGCGGGCCGACGACGAGCGGCTGATGCCGCTCTACGAGCTGTGCGAGAAACTCGCGGTCCCGGCCTTCGTGATGTCCGGCCCGACCACCCCGGACCTGCGCCTCAACGATCCCCTGGCGGTGGACCGGGTCGCCCGGACCTTCCCGAAGCTGCCGATCGTGTGCTGCCACGGGTTCTACCCGCACGTCGCCGAGATGGTGACCGTGGCCTTCCGCAACGAGAACGTGTTCGTCTCCCCGGACATGTACACGTTCGCCCCCGGCGGCGGCCTCTACGTGGAGGCGGCGAACGGCTTCATGAAGGACCAGTTCCTGTTCGGCTCCTCGTTCCCGTTCCGGGCGATGCGCCAGGGCGTCGAGGATTTTCGCGCGCTGGGCCTCTCGGAGGACGCTCTGGACGCCGCCCTCTGGCGCAACGCCAACCGCCTGCTCGGGCTCGGCCTGGCCGAGGCTTAGTCCCGGGTTTCCAAAGGGCGAGCCCTTTGGCGGGGTATCGGGGCGGAGCCCCGATGAACCAGGGCTCCGCCCTGGACCCGCACAAGGTCCCGGACCTTGTGGATCCGGGACCTTGTCGTCAGGCGGCCCGGACGTTGGCCAAAAAATCGCCGACGGCGCCGCGCAGGGCGCTGGCCTGCCGGGCCAGGTCGCTGGCGGCGTCGAGCACCTGGGACGAGCCGTGGCTGGCCGTGCCGGCCGCCTCGCCCACGCCGGCGATGGTGCCCGAGACCGCGCGGGTATCCTGCGAGGTCTGGCCGGTGGTGCGGGCGATCTCGGCGGTGGCCGCGCCCTGCTGCTCGACCATCGCGGCGATCTCGGCCCCGATCCGGGCGAGGTTGCGGATCACCTCGGTGATGCCGCCGATCGACCGGACCGAGGCCTCGGTGGACCCGGTGATCTCGGCGACCTTGGCGGCGATCTCTTCGGTGGCCTTCGCGGTCTGGCCGGCGAGGTTCTTGACCTCGGCGGCCACCACCGCGAAGCCCCGGCCCGCCTCGCCGGCCCGGGCCGCCTCGATCGTGGCGTTCAGCGCCAGCAGGTTGGTCTGGCCGGCGATGTCCGAGATCATCGCGACGATTTCCCCAATGCTGCCGGCGGCCTGGGCGAGGCGGCGGACCTCCCCGGCCATGCCGTCCGCGTCCCGGGTCGCCGAGGCCGCGAGGTCGGCCGAGGCCCCGACCTGCACGCCGATCTCCCGGACCGAGGCCGTGAGCTCCTCTGTGGCCGCCGCCACGGTGTCGGCCGAGCGGGCGGCCGAATCGGCGGCGCCGGCCACCGCCCGGCTGAGGTCGGTGGTGTCCTGCGCGGCCCGGGCCATGCCGTGGGCGGAGGCCTCCAGCTGCTCGGCCGCCGCCGAGACCGCCTCGACGATGCCCCCGACCTGCCGCTCGAAGCTGTCGGCGAGGCCCAGGGCGGCGGTGCGCTGCGCGGCGGCGTTCTCGGCGGCGAGGCGCTGCTGCGCGGCCCGGGCGAGCCGGCGCTCGGCGACGCTGTCGCGGAACGTCACCGCGGCGTCGGCGATCGCCCGCACCTCGCGCGGGCCCCCCGCCGGGATGGCCAGGTCGGCGCCCGGCGCGTCGTGTCCCTCGCCCCGGCCGATCGCCGTCAGCACCCGGGCCATCCGGACCAGGGGCCGCGCGATGGCCGTGCCGAGCCAGAACGCGAAGCCGACCGAGAGCGCGAACAGGGCGAGCCCGCCCGCGATCCAGACCGTCAGCATCCGGTCGGCCCCGGCCCGCACCGCGCCGGCGGCGGCCACCAGGTCGGCGGTCAGCCGGTCCTCGACGCCTTTGAGGGCGTCGATGCGCTGGGTGGCGAGCCGGAACCAGGCCGGCGCGTCGCGGAAGGCGAGATTGGTGCCCGGCATCGTCTCCTGCGCGGCGCCGCGCAGGCGTGCCACCTCCCGCGCCGGCTCGGTCGCCTCCGCGGCGTCCAGCAGCGCGGCCTGACCCTCGACGGCCCCGGCCCGGAACAGGGCGCCGTAGGTCGCCTGATCGGCCGAGAGCGTGGTGAGCCGGCGCGCGGCGGGAAGGTCCAGGGTGCCGGAGGCGAACACCGCCGAGGCGGCGGCCCGCTCCTGGCCGGCGGCCTCCTTCAGCGCCAGGAACGCCGCGTAAGCGTTGGCCCGGGCCGCGATGCCGGCCTCGTCGATCACCCCGCCCATCGCCCGGACCACGCCCAGGCCCTCGCCGATCAGGCCGGTGTAGAAGCCCACCGCCTGCGGCGCGGTGAGGCCCAGGGCATCGACCGCCCGGCGCTGGGCCGCGAGCCCGGCGAGCGCCTTGGAAAATCCGTCGGCCCGCGCCGCGAAGGCGGGGCCGAAGCCGGTCGCGGCCGCCATCGCGTCGGGGAGCCCGGCCAAAGCCGCGTCGGTGCGGCTGCGCTGGACCGCCAGTTCCGGCCCGAACTGTGCCCCCCTGGCGGCCAGGAACAGGCTGGAGGCGCCGCGCTCGCGCTGGGCCTCGTGGACGAAGGCGCTGATCCGCGAGGCGAGGCCGACCAGGGTCTCGACCCGGTCCATCTCGGCGCGCCGCGCCCATTGGTCGGACACCGCCCACCCGGCCGCCCCCGCGAAGGCGAGGCAGGGCGCGAGCGCCACCGCGAGGATGCGCGCGCTGAGCGAGGAGAGGACGGCCATCGGAACCCGGTCTGGTGCAACGTTCACCGGAATCATCCGGGACGGTTCTAAAAACACCGTTACGGTGGAGGGGTTTGGCCCGTCTTGCAATGCACAATCAGGCGGCAGTCCCGACGGTGGGTGCCGCCTCGGCATGCAGTCCGGCCTCTTGCAGTCCGGCCTCTTGCCGTTCGGCCTCCTGCAACGCGGCATGCAGGTCGCCCCAGACCTTGAGCGCGTGGATGACCGGCTCCAGGGTCCGCCCCCGCTCGGTCAGACTGTACTCCACCTTCGGGGGCACCTCGGCGTAGACCTTCCGGGCGATCAGGCCGTCCGCCTCCATCTCGCGCAGCTGGTTCGTGAGCATGCGCTGCGTCACGCTCGCCAGCCGCCGGCGGATCTCGTTGAAGCGCAGGGTCCCCTCCATGAGGTGGTAGAGGATCACGCCCTTCCACTTGCCGTCGATGAGCCGGAGGGTGGCCTCGACGGCGCAGCCGGGGCTGCAACTGCCGCGATGGTGTCGGGTGCGAGGCATGGCGGGATCCCAAGGCGATCGGCGGACGGTATCATTCTCGGCACTATTGGCGTTTTATGTGCGTACTTGCGCGCCGTGAAGGCGGACGGCATCTCCGTGCGGGTCAGCCGGAGGAGATTGCGATGCGCGCCGTCGGGTACAGAAAATCCCTGCCGATCACCGAGGCCGAGGCCCTGGTCGATTGCGACCTGCCCCGGCCCGATCCCGGCCCCCGCGACCTGCTGGTGAAGGTCGAGGCGGTCTCGGTGAACCCGGTCGACACCAAGGTCCGGGTGCGGGCCGAGCCCGAGGCCGGCGGGGTCAAGGTCCTGGGCTGGGACGCCGCCGGCACCGTTCTCGCCATGGGTGCCGAGGCCGAGGGCTTCTCGGTCGGGGACGCGGTGTTCTACGCGGGCGACCTCACCCGGCCCGGGACCAACGCCGAATTCCACTGCGTCGACGCGCGCATCGTCGGGCACAAGCCCGCCAGCCTCGACTGGGCGCAGGCCGCCGCCCTGCCGCTCACCGCGATCACCGCCTGGGAGGCCCTGTTCGACCGGCTCGACGCCAAGAAACCGGTTCCGGGCGCCGCCCCGGCGATCCTGATCGTCGGCGGGGCGGGCGGCGTCGGCTCGGTGGCGATCCAGCTCGCCCGGCAGCTCACCGACCTCACCGTGATCGCCACCGCGTCCCGGCCGGAGACGGCGGCCTGGTGCCGGGATCTCGGCGCCCACCACGTGGTCGATCATGCCAAGCCGCTCTCCGCCGAGGTGGCGGCCCTGGGCCTCGGCGCGCCGGGCCTCGTGTTCTCGACCACCAACACCGACGCGCATCTCGCCGAGATCGCGACGCTGATCGCCCCGCAGGGCCGGTTCGCCCTGATCGACGACCCCGCGCAGCTCGACGTGGCGCTGCTCAAGCGCAAGAGCCTGTCGCTGCACTGGGAGTTCATGTTCACCCGCTCGATGTTCGGCACCTCCGATATCGCCGCCCAGGGCGCGCTCCTCGACGAGGTCGCCCGGCTGGTGGATGCGGGGCGCCTGCGCACGACCCTGGGCGAGCATTACGGGCCGATCGACGCCCGGAACCTGCGGCGGGCGCACGCGCTGATCGAGAGCGGGCGCGCCAAGGGCAAGATCGTGCTCGAAGGCTTTGCGTCGTGAGGCGGGCGCCATGACCGAGACGGGCACCGGAATCTTCGACGTGGCGGCGCTCGCGGCGGCGCTGCCCGACAGCGCGCGGACGCTCCTGGTCGACACCTACCTGACCGACCGGGCGGCGGCGAGCGCCCGGGTGTTCCGGGTCTACCGCCCGACCCCGCCGCACTATCACACCACCTGCGACGAGTACCTGTACTGCCTGTCGGGACGGGGCACCGTCTGGCTGGGCGACCCCGCGAACCTCACGACGTTCGGCCCCGGCCAGCTCTTGTTCTTCGAGACGGGCACGGTGCACGCGATGCCGGAGATCGCCCCGGGCGAGCCGGTGACGTTCCTGTCGATCGACACCCCGCGGCGGGCCCCCACCGACATCGTGTTCGTGAATCCCGAGGACGGCACCCCCGCCACCTTCATGGCCCGCAACGCCGGGTCGTAAGAATTCGCAACCGGGACGAGGCACTAAAGCGCGAGACGTCTCATGCTGCGGCCGTGGACGATGGCCAGGATCAGGACGCCGCCATCCACCGGCTCGTACAGGATCACGTGCGCGGCGTATTCGTGCCGGTGCACGCCGGGCCGGATCGCGTCGGCCCTCCGGCCCATGCGGGGATTGTCGGCGAGGAGCTGGAAGGCGTGCTCCAGACCGGCGGCATAGGCTTCGACTTGGCGGACACCGAACTGCCGGTAGCCGTGGACGGCGATGTCGAACAGGTCCGCCTCTGCCCTCTTCGTGAGGGTGTAGTCACTCATCCAGCGGCTGGTCGCCCTGTGCATGCGTCCTGGCCCGGGCGACGATGTCGGGGACCTTGCGACGGCTCGGTCCGCTGGCGCGGGACTCGTCGACGATTCGGCGCAGATCCTGAACCGTCAGTTCGGGCTGGGCCCGCCGCTCGCGGTCACGGCGCACGAGGTCGCGGACATAGTCGCTCGTGCTGGCGTAATCGCCCTGTCTGATCTGCGCCTCGATCCAGTCCTTCATCGGATCGGGCAGGGAAATGGTCATGGTGGCCATGGGGCCTCGTCATCACCCCGGGGGGATCGAAGATCACGGGATCAAAGATAAGCGTTTTTCACAAAATTTCCTAAGCCCGCGATTCGCCGCCTGCCCGGTCCGCTGTTTCACCGCATGGTTGCCGGCGTACGCGTTTCGTTCTAGCAAGGGCGTTGGATGTCGGGCCTGCGTCCCGCCGGCCTCACCTTGCCGTCGACCGCTCCGGGCTCGACATGAGCGGGTGCGGCGGCTGACCCGCGCGCAAAGCCAGCCCCGACCGCGTCGACGCCTCGAAAGACCGCCGCCCTCATGGCCAAAGCCCAAGCCGGAACCCGAGTCGGACCCCGCGTCGGCGCCAGCAAAGCCGCCCCCAAACCGTCTCCCGTGAAGGCGTCGTCCGCCAAAGCGCCGGCCGAGGCGGTTCCGGCCGAGCCTGAGCGGACGAACAAGCCCGCGCGTACGAAGAAGGCCGAGGCCCCCGCCCCCGTCCGCCCGGGCAGCAGCCGGAGCGCGGCCGCGGAGGCCGCCGTCGACGCCAAGCTGGAGGCCCTGTTCGACGCCGCGCCGCCGAGCGCCGCCGACCGGCGGGTGATCACGGTCCGGGGCGCCCGGGAGCACAACCTCAAGAACGTCGACCTGACGATCCCCCGGGACAAGCTCGTGGTGTTCACCGGGCTGTCGGGCTCGGGCAAGTCGTCGCTCGCCTTCGACACGATCTACGCCGAGGGGCAGCGCCGCTACGTCGAGTCGCTCTCGGCCTATGCCCGCCAGTTCCTGGAGATGATGTCCAAGCCCGATGTCGACCAGATCGACGGGCTGTCGCCGGCCATCTCCATCGAGCAGAAGACCACCTCCAAGAATCCGCGCTCCACCGTCGGGACGGTGACCGAGATCTACGACTACATGCGCCTGCTCTGGGCGCGGGTCGGCATCCCCTACTCCCCGGCCACCGGCCTGCCGATCGAGAGCCAGACCGTCCAGCAGATGGTCGACCGGGTGCTGGAGCTGCCGGAGAAGAGCCGGCTGTATTTGCTCGCTCCGGTGGTGCGCGGCCGGAAGGGCGAGTATCGCAAGGAAATCGCCGAGTACCAAAAGAAAGGGTTTCAGCGGCTGCGGGTCGACGGCGAATACTACGCGATCGACGACGCGCCCAAGCTCGACAAGAAGTTCAAGCACGACATCGACGTGGTCGTCGACCGGATCGTGGTGCGGCCCGACATCGCCGCGCGGCTGGCGGATTCGTTCGAGACCGCGCTGGAGCTCGCCGACGGCATCAGCGAGATCGTGTTCGCGGACGCGCCCGAGGGCGAGGAGCCCCGGGCGATCACGTTCTCGTCGCGCTTCGCCTGCCCGGTCTCGGGCTTCACCATCGCCGAGATCGAGCCGCGGCTGTTCTCGTTCAACAACCCGTTCGGCGCCTGCCCGACCTGCGGCGGCATCGGCCACGAGATGCGGATCGACCCCGAGCTGGTGATCTCGGATCCCGCGCTCAGCCTGAAGCGCGGCGCGGTCGGCCCCTGGGCGAAGTCGACCTCGCCCTATTACGGCCAGACGCTGGACGCGCTGGCGGAGCATTACGGCTTCAAGACGAGCGTGGCCTGGCAGAGCCTGCCGGAGGCGGCCCGCGCCGTCGTGCTGTACGGCTCCGGCAAGCAGGCGATCCGCTTCGCCTACGACGACGGCCTGCGCAAGTATGCGGTCAACAAGCCGTTCGAGGGCGTGATCCCGAACCTGGAGCGCCGCTACAAGGAGAGCGAGTCCGACGCGGTGCGGGAGGAAATCGGCCGGTTCATGAGCGAGACGCCCTGCGCGTCCTGCGGCGGCAAGCGGCTGAAGCCCGAGGCGCTCGCCGTGAAGGTCGCCATGGCCGATATCGGCGACGTGACGGCGCTGTCCGTTTCGGAAGCCCATCGCTGGTTCTCCGAATTGCCGGAGAAGCTGACGGCCAAGCAAAACGAGATCGCGGTCAGAATTCTCAAAGAAATCCGTGACCGGCTCAGCTTCCTGGTGGATGTCGGCCTCGAATACCTGACGCTGGCCCGCGGCTCCGGCTCCCTGTCGGGGGGCGAGAGCCAGCGCATCCGGCTGGCCTCGCAGATCGGCTCCGGGCTCACCGGCGTGCTCTACGTGCTGGACGAGCCCTCGATCGGGCTGCACCAGCGCGACAACGAGCGGCTGCTCGGCACGCTCAAGCGCCTGCGCGACCTCGGCAACTCGGTGATCGTGGTCGAGCACGACGAGGACGCGATCCTGCAGGCCGACTACGTGGTCGATGTCGGCCCGGGGGCGGGCATCCATGGCGGCGAGATCATCGCCCAGGGCACCCCCGCCGAGGTGCTGGCCAACCCGGCCTCGCTCACGGCCAAGTACCTCACCGGCGCGATGTCGGTGCGCACCCCGGCCGCGCGGCGCAAGAGCCGGAAGGGCAAGCTCGGCGTGTTCGGCGCGCGGGGCAACAACCTCAAGGACGTGGATATCGAGGTGCCGCTCGGCACTTTCACCTGCATCACCGGCGTCTCGGGCGGCGGGAAATCCACCCTGGTGATCGACACTCTGTACAAGGCCGTCGCGAAAAAACTGAACGGGGCGCTGGAGCACCCGGCCCCGTACGACCGGCTCGAAGGGCTGGAGCATCTCGACAAGGTCATCGACATCGACCAGTCGCCGATCGGCCGCACGCCGCGCTCGAACCCCGCCACCTATATCGGAGCGTTCACGCCGATCCGCGACTGGTTCGCGGGCCTGCCCGAGGCCAAGGCGCGCGGCTACCAGCCGGGGCGCTTCTCGTTCAACGTGAAGGGCGGGCGCTGCGAGGCCTGCTCGGGCGACGGCGTCATCAAGATCGAGATGCACTTCCTGCCGGACGTCTACGTCACCTGCGACGTGTGCAAGGGCAAGCGCTACGACCGCGAGACCCTGGAGGTGAAGTACCGCGGCAAGTCCATCGCCGACGTGCTCGATTCCACCGTCGAGGAGGCGGCCGAGCTGTTCAAGGCGGTGCCGGCGATCCGCGAGAAGCTCGAGACCCTCAAGCGGGTCGGCCTGCACTACGTCCATGTCGGCCAGCAGGCGACCACCCTGTCGGGGGGCGAGGCGCAGCGGGTGAAGCTGTCCAAGGAGCTGTCGAAGCGCGCCACGGGCCGCACGCTCTACATCCTCGACGAGCCGACCACCGGGCTGCACTTCCACGACGTGGCCAAGCTCATGGAGGTGCTCCACGAGCTGGTGGACCAGGGCAACACGGTCGTGGTGATCGAGCACAACCTCGAAGTGATCAAGACCGCCGACTGGGTGATCGACATGGGTCCCGAGGGCGGCGATGGCGGCGGCCGGGTGGTGGCGCTCGGCACGCCGGAGGAGATCGCCCGCTCGAAGGCGAGCCATACCGGCCGGTTCCTGCGCGAGGTCTTGGCCCGTCGCCCCGCCCCGCAGACCGGCCGCCGCAGCGCCGCCGAATAGGCGCCGGCCGGGCGCGAGGCGGCAGATTCTGCCCGGTGCGGCCCGAAAATCCGCCCGGGACCGCCTCCGCGCCCCGTGATTCGGGCGCCTCACGCCCGTCTTCGGCCGGGGATCGGCCGTCCGGAGCGGGGTTTCCGGGTTCGGCGCCCGGCTGGGACGAATGCCCGTTCACCCATCCCTAGTTGCCGGATTCTCCCGCCAAAGTGCCGGGAGGTCCCGTGCAACAGCTTGACCGTTCAACGATATTTTGCCGGCCGCCCGCCCGCTATTCAATCCTGGGGACTGTGTTGCATCGCCGCAAAAATGCGTCTTTTGCGCAACGGTTCGGCCGGTTTTGCCGCTTCGACCGGCATTCCACTGTCATTCCGCAGGTCTCTGTAGAATAGTCATTGGCGTTGAGACGGGCGGGCTCCGTGGGGGCGCTCGGCACACCGGAAGTCGGCAGCCGCCAATGGCGAGCAGACCGGCAGGGTAGTGCCGAATGCGGGACGGATGCCTTGAGACCTTGGGAAGGATTGAAACAATGATGAAGAACTGGCTCGCGGCCGGCGCAGTCGCGCTCACGGTCGGCATGACCTCGACGATCGCTCAGGCGCAGACCACCACGGTTCCCGGCGAGCAGGTCGGCCTGGCCATCGGCGCGCCGCTGCCCGAGGGCGTCTACGCGATCAACACCTTCACCTTCCGCCGCACCGATGGCCGGAACGATCCCGATACGGCCGTCAACATCCCGGTCCTGGTCTGGTCGACCCCGCTGGTGCCGTTCGGCGGCCGCATCGAGCTGCTCGTCGCCCCCCCGACCGTGTTCGCTTTCACCCGCAACCCGGCTGGCGTGCGTAACAAGGACATCTCGATCAACGTCGGCACCTTCGTCGGCGGCATCTGGGCATTCGACCTCGGCAACAACTTCGGCGTCAGCTTGCTCGGCGGCGCGTACCTGAACGACCTCAACGGCGACCGCGGCTCGATCATCACGCCGCAGGGCACGACCGCCACCCCGGTTCTGGGTCAGCTCTCCTCCAACACCTACCGCTTCGGCGTGGCCGGCAGCTACACCGGCGACGGCTGGAACATCACCGGCAACCTGACCGCCAACATCTACGACTCGCCCGGTCGTTTCCCCGGCCAGGTCGGCGCCGCGATCGGCCCGCTCCGCATTTCGGACTCCCTGAACTTCGACCTCACCGCCACGAAGAAGTTCGGCAACTTCGAGATCGGTCCGGTCGCCTACGGCACCTACAACTTCGATATCGGCCAAGCCAGCTTGGCAGCCAACAACCGCGGCCGGTTCGCCGTCGGCGGCCTGATCGGCTACGACTTCAAGGTCTTCACCGTGCAGGCCTACGTCGCCCGCGACGTGGTCACCGGTGCGCAGATCGCCGCGACGCCGTTCAGCCGCGCCCGCAGCGACTACTCCACGGACGGCTGGCTCCGCCTGATCGTGCCGCTGTACTCCCCGGCCCCCGCCGCACCGGCCCCGGTGGCCCTGGTCCGCAAGTACTGATCGACAAGTACTGATCGACCCAGGATACCGGTCTCCCACCGCGCAGGCGGCGGGGGACCCGGATCTCCGCCATCCCGTCCGCCAGGACGGCGAACCGCCCGGCCACCGCCGGGCGGTTTTTTCATGCCCGCCGGACAATGCCCGCCCGGACCATGTCCCCCGGACCCGGGCGGATATTCAGATCCTGCGAAACCTTTCCGCCCGAAGCCCCGTAGGCGCCGACGCAATCCCGGCGCTCGCTTGATCCCGGGATACGTCAGGGAAGGAAATACCAGGATGCTCAACGTTATCGGAAGCCGGCGCGCGGCCCGGGCGGTCGCCCTCGCTCTGACCCTCGGCCTCGGTGCCACCGGCGCGGCCTACGCCAAGAACCCGATGGTCGGCGGCGCGCCGATGTATGCCAGCAAGACGATCGTCGAGAACGCGGTCAACTCCAAGGACCACACCACCCTGGTCGCCGCCGTGAAGGCCGCGGGCCTCGTCGAGACGCTGAGCGGCCCCGGCCCGTTCACGGTGTTCGCGCCCACCAACGCCGCCTTCGCCAAGCTGCCGCCGGGCACCGTCGAGAGCCTGGTGCAGCCGCAGAACAAGCCGACGCTGACCAAGATCCTGACCTACCACGTGGTCCCGGGCGTCTACACCGCCCAGGACCTGGTGGCGCTCGTCAAGAAGGGCGGCGGCCAGGGCCAGCTCACCACGGTCGAGGGCGAGCCGCTCGCCGTGGCGGTGCAGGGCAAGAAGGTCCTGATCACCGACGTGAAGGGCAACACCGCCACGGTGACGATCCCGAACGTCATGCAGTCGAACGGCGTGATCCACGTGATCAACGCCGTGCTGACGCCCTGATCCGGATTTCGTGATCCGACCCACCCGCGGCGCCGCTCCGGCGCTGCGGGTTCCTCTCTGCGGCTACTCGGCGATCAGCTTGCCGGTATAGACCACCGGTCCCGTGGGCTGGCCGCTCGGCGAGCCGCCCGGAGGCTCCACGGAGACCGCCAGCACCCCGTCCGGCGCGGCGCCCTGCGGCAGGGTCACCCGGGTCGCACCGCCCCCGACGAGGCCGAGCGGCTTCGGGCCCTCGGCGCCGACATACCACAGCTCCAGGCTCCGGCCCGCGGGCGCCTCGGCCCCGACCGGCCGGACCTGGGCGGTGCCGGTGCGGGTGTCGACGCGCACGATCAGCGCCGGGAGCGCGCCGCCGCCCTGGACCACCGCGAGGTAGCGGCCGCCCTCCGGCTCCGGCCGCAGGCCCACCGCCACGAACAGCGCCAGCCCGGCCGCCAGCAGCCCGGCCCCCGCGGTGGCGATGCGCCAGCGCCGGACCTGCCGCCGCAGATGGGCGAGGGGATCGCGCAGACGGGGATCGCGGGTGACGGGATCCTGAGTGACGGGATCGCCGGCCCGCGCAGCGGTCGATCCGCCGGGCCCAACCGGGAGCGCGCGCAGCAGCGCCGCCCGCACCCGCGGCGACGGCATCACCGGCGGGATGGCGCCGAGCAGGGGCGATAACCGCCGCTCCCAGGCCTGCACCCGGGCTGCCGCGGCGGTATCGGTGGCGAGCGCGAGCGCCATCGCGGCCCGCTCCTCGCGGTCGAGGGTGCCGAGCACGTACTCGGCCGCGCGCAGGTCCGGGTCCGAGCTGGGATCCGCGGTCAGGTCGCCAGGCCCGCCGGTCACGTGACCGCCTCCAGGCAGGTCTTCAGCGATGCGAGCGCCCGGTGCAGCCAGGTCTTGATCGTGTTGACCGGCCGGTCGTAGCGCTCGGCCAGCTCGTCCCGGGAGCGGCCCTCGCAATAGGCCAGCACCACGCAATCCCGGTGCGCCGGCTCCAGCCGGCCGAGGCAGGCCCCAAGCGCGTCCCGGTCCAGGAACGCCGCGGCGTCGTCGTGCGGGTCCATCAACCGCGCCACCCAATCCTCGCCGTCATCCCGCACCGGTCCCTGAACCTCGGCCGATCCCTTCCGGCGCAGGCCGTCGATCGCCCGGTTCCGGGCGATCGTGCACAGCCATGCGAACGGGCGTCCGGCCTCGGGGTCGTAGCTCCCGGCGGCCTGCCAGATCCGCAGATACGCGTCTTGCAGGACGTCCTCGGCAAGGGACCGATCGCGCTGGATACGCAGGATCACGCCGAAGAGTTTCGGGCTGGTCAGGTCGTAGAGTTCGGCCAGGGCGGCCGCCTCGCCGCGCCCGATCTCGAACAGCAATCGGCGCAGCCGCGCATCGTCGGCGCCGTGAAGGCCCGGCGGCACCCGGTCCTGAGGCGCCCCCGCGGCAAAGATCGGTCCGGCCAAGATCCGTTCCAGCGTCCGCGCGCCGTTCCCCTGCCGGTCGCGCTCCCGTAAGATAGTTCTAAGCGCCCCCGCGCGTCCTGTCACATCGCCGGCTCCGCGCGGGACCCGCGACGGGTTCGCCGGCTCAGCGATCCGCGCGCGGCGCCGCGCCACGGGTGTCGCAGGCCGTGCCGACAGCCTATCTTAGTCTGATTTCGCGCGTCCGGCGGCGCCGGAGCAGAGCGAACGAGTCGAAGGAATCTCATGGCGACGCAGGGCGAGTGGAAGATCCCCGCGCAGGCCCAGCCCAGGCCTGCGGATTACGGCTACGATCTCGATCGGGCGCTCTCGTCGGTGCTCGCCCTGTCGGCGCGGGTGCCGGAGAGCGCGTTCACGGCCGAGACCCTCGGCACCGAGCGCGCCGGCAACGGCGTGGTGATCCGGGAAGACGGGCTGGTGCTCACGGTCGGCTACCTCGTCACGGAGGCCGAGAGCGTCTGGCTCACCACCCGGGAGGGCCGCTCGGTCCAGGGTCACGTGCTCGGCTTCGATGCCGCAACCGGCTTCGGCCTGGTCCAGGCGCTGGGCGATCTCGGGGTCCCGGCCCTGCCGCTCGGCCAGTCGGCCGGCCTGAAGACCGGCGACCGGGCCGTGGTGGCGGGGGCGGGGGGGCGCCAGCGCTGCGTCGCCGTCGAGGTCGTGGCCCGGCAGGAATTCGCCGGGTACTGGGAGTATGTCCTCGACGAGGCGCTGTTCACCGCCCCGGCCCACCCCCATTGGGGCGGCACCGCGCTGATCGGCGCGCAGGGCGAGCTGCTCGGCATCGGCTCCCTGCAATTGCAGCAGGGCGGCAGCAGCAATGCCCGCCCGATCAACATGGTGGTGCCGATCGACCTGCTGCCGCCGATCCTCGACGACCTGGCCACGCGCGGGCGCGCCAACCGGCCGCCGCGGCCCTGGCTCGGCCTCTACGCCACCGAGAGCGAGGAGGGCATCGTGGTCATGGGGCTCGCCGACGGCGGCCCGGCCGAGTCCGGCGGCCTGCGCAGCGGCGACGTGATCGAGGCGGTGGCCGGCGAGCCGATCCCGGACCTCGCCGCCCTGTTCCGCAGCATCTGGGCGCTGGGCGAGGCCGGCGTCCGGGTTCCCCTCACCGTGCGCCGGGACGGGCGCGGCGTGAAGCTCGCCCTGGTCTCGGCCGACCGGGAGCGGTTCCTGCGCACGCCCTCGCTGCACTGAAGGCCCGGTGCGGGAAACCGTCTCCGCCGGGGCTGCGTTTCCCGGGCGCGGAGCCTGCACCGGATACAACCACAGGCTCAGCATCGGTTCAGGCGGCGCGGCCGAGTCTCCCCCGACCGGCACCGATCCGCCGGACGTTTCGAGGAGATCTGTCATGGCGATTCTGAGCGCACCGCGCGCGAAGGCACTCGTTGTGGCCGCCGCGATCGCCGGCGGCCTCGGGCTCGCGGGCTCCGCCCAGGCGGCGGGGGGCTGCGGCCCGGGCTTCCATCCGAATCCCTGGGGCCTCTGCCGCCCGAACTGGGGCCCCCGCCCCTATTACGGGCGCCGGCCGGTCTATTACGGCGGCTACGTTCGGCCGCGGCCGTTCTACCGGCCCTATGATCGCCCCTACGGCTTCTACGGCCCGCGCCCGTTCTACTGAGCGCCGCCTCCGTTTTGCGCTGCGAAGGGCGTCCCGCCGGCCGGCGGGGCGCCCTTCGCGCGTTCGGGGCGGGTCCCCGCATGCGCACAAAGAATGACCAGCCGGGAAGGTTGCCGGTTTCTTAATCCGCGCATGCGGCCCACGCAGACCAGATCCTTGGCCTTTCGACTCCTGCTGCGCCGCGGGAGGTTTATATGTGCGTTGCACCAACAAGAGGCAGCGATGCGCAACGGCGCGCCACTCACTGCCCGAACAGAGGTCAATACACTCCATGTCCGCCGCTCGTAGCGTCCTGGGTCGCGTCCGCGCCTATCTCCGGTACCGCGACACCGTCTCCCAGCTGTCCCGCCTCTCGGATCGCGACCTTGCCGATCTCGGCATCAACCGCAGCGAGATCCACGGCATCGCCCGCGTCTGATCTCCCGGCACCATCGCGATTCGACTCAAAGGACCGCCGCCCGTTGATCCGGGCGACGGTCCTTCGCTATTCTGGGCCATGACACAGACCCTACACATCGTCGGCGGCGGCCTGGCGGGATCCGAGGCGGCCTGGCAGGTGGCCGAGGCCGGCCATCGCGCCGTGATCCACGAGATGCGGCCGGTCCGCGGCACCGAGGCCCACCAGACCGACGGCCTGGCCGAGCTGGTCTGCTCGAACTCGTTCCGGTCCGACGACCCGGAGAGCAACGCCGTCGGCCTGCTCCACCAGGAGATGCGCTCCTTGAGCTCGCTGATCATGCGGGCGGCCGACGCCAACCAGGTGCCGGCGGGGGGCGCCCTGGCGGTGGATCGCGAGGGCTTCTCCGCCACGGTGACCCGGGCCCTGGAGGAGCATCCCAACGTCACGATCGTGCGCGGCGAGGTCGAGGGCCTGCCGCCGGAGGAGTGGGGGCCCTGCATCGTCGCCACCGGCCCGCTGACCGCCCCGGCGCTCGCCGAGGGCATCCGGGCGCTCACCGGCGCCGAATCGCTCGCCTTCTTCGACGCCATCGCGCCGATCGTCCACCGCGACTCGATCGACATGGACGTGGCGTGGTTCCAGTCCCGCTACGACAAGCCCGGTCCCGGCGGCACCGGGGCCGACTATCTCAACTGCCCGATGGACCGGGCGCAGTACGACGCCTTCGTGGCCGCCCTGGTGGCGGGGGACAAGATCGGGTTCAAGCAGTGGGAGGGGACGCCGTATTTCGACGGCTGCCTGCCGATCGAGGTGATGGCCGAGCGCGGCCCCGAGACCCTGCGGCACGGCCCGATGAAGCCGGTGGGGCTCACCAACCCGCGCGACCCGCAGGTCAAGGCCTGCGCGATCGTGCAGCTGCGCCAGGACAACGCGCTGGGCACCCTCTACAATATGGTCGGCTTCCAGACGAAGCTGACCTATGCCGAGCAGGTCCGGGTCTTCCGCACGATTCCCGGCCTGGAGCGGGCCGAGTTCGCGCGGCTGGGCGGCCTGCACCGCAACACCTATCTCGACAGCCCGCGCCTGCTGGACGCCACCCTCCGGCTGAAGGCCCGGCCGGCCCTGCGCTTCGCCGGCCAGATCACCGGCTGCGAGGGCTATGTCGAGAGCGCCGCGGTCGGGCTGATGGCGGGGCGCTTCGCGGTGGCCGAGGCCGCCGGCCGGCCGCTCAGCCCCCTGCCCCAGACCACGGCGCTCGGCGCCCTCATCGCCCACATCACCGGCGGCCATGTCGGGGCCGACGGCGAGGCCAACGCGCCGCGCTCGTTCCAGCCGATGAACGTCAATTTCGGCCTGTTCCCGCCCCTGGCCCAGGCCCCCCGCAACGAGACCGGCCGCCGCCTGCGCGGCCCGGAGAAGGCCGTGCTGAAGCGGCGGGCGCTCACCGACCGCGCCCGGGCCGACCTCGCCGCCTGGATGGCGGGTGGGCCGGTGGCGGATTGGAAACAGGCGGCGGCCGAGTAGCGCGGCACGTCATGGTTTCGAAAGGTCCGGGACCTTTCGCGGGTGCAGGGCAGAGCCCTGCTGTCGGGCTCCGCCCCGACACCCCGCCAAAGGGCTCGCCCTTTGGAAACCCCATAGGCGCGCATGGCGCTTGCACGGCCCGGGCGTTCAGCCCCGGGGACCGCATGACCGAGATCGACACCGATACTTTCCTGGCCGACCTCTACGCCCTGCGCGCGATCGGCCGGTTCCGCACCGGCGTCCACCGGCCGACCTTCTCGCCCCAGGACATGGACTCCCGCCGCTGGCTGATGGACCGGCTCGAGGCCTGCGGGCTGGAGGCGTCGATCGACGGGATCGGCAACGTGCTCGGGCGCCATCGCGGGCCCGGACCCCACCTCCTGGTCGGCAGCCACATCGAAACCCAGAACGAGGCCGGCTGGCTCGACGGGGCGCTGGGGGTGGTCGCCGGGTTGGCCCTGGCCCGGGCCGGGCTGCCCGTCGACGTCGTCGCCTTCGCGGACGAGGAGGGGCACTTCTCCGGCGGCTTCCTGGGCAGCCGCTCGGCGATCGGCGACCTCGCCGAGGCCGAGATCGACGCCGCCTACAACCGCACCGACGGCACGCCGCTCCGCGCGGCCCTCGAAGCCGCCGGGCTCGCCGGATTGCCGCGGCTGCGGATCGACCCGGCCCGCTACCGGGGCTTCCTGGAATTGCATATCGAGCAGGGGACGCAACTCGAATCCGCCGGCCTGCATCTCGGCGTGGTCAGCGGCATCGTGGCGATCTGGCAATTCCGGATCGTGTTCGACGGCAACCAGGACCATGCCGGCGGCACCACCATGGCCGAGCGCCGGGATGCGGGGCTCTCGGCGGTGCGCCTGCTCGCGGCGATCGACCGGGAATTCCCAAACGTCTGCGGCCCGCGCAGCACCTGGACCACGGGGCGGATCACCCTGGATCCCGGCGGCTACAGCATCATCCCGGGCCGAGCCGAGGTGGCGTTCCAGTTCCGCGACGTATCGATGCCGGTGCTGGAGCGGATGGAAGCCTGCCTCGAGGCACTGGTGCGCGAATCCAACCGGCGCGAGCGCTGCCCCGCCACGCTCACGGTCCTGTCCAAGGCTGTTCCCGCCCCCTGCGACCCGGGCCTGATGCGGGCCCTCTCCGAGGCTGCCGAGCAGGTCTGTCCCGGCCAATGGCAGGTGATGCCCTCGGGCGCCGGCCACGACGCCCAGAACATCGCCCGGATCCTCCCGGCCGCCATGCTGTTCGTCCCGTCGATCGGCGGCATCAGCCATCATTGGGCGGAGGATACCAGCGACGCCGACCTGGCCTTCGGCGTGCGGGCGCTCGGCGCGGCGGCGGCGCGGGTGCTGGCGGGGTGAGGGCCGGTAGAGCGCCGCGCCTCTGAGCGCCGAAGCAACGCCCCGCGCACCCAACCGTTGATCCGCATCGATGCCGGAGGGCGGCCATGCGGATTCGCAAGGAAGCGACGTATGACGGGGTGTGGACCGTGTTCGTCGGCGACGGGCTCTGCTTCAGCGACCTGAGCGAACCGGCCGCCGACGCGCTGGCGGCGGCGTTCGCGCGGTTCGCCGACGCGGAAGCGTGAGCCTCAGGCGCCCGGGATCAGCGACTGGATCGGGATCAGGTCCGGGCGGTATTCCTGCATCCCGCCGGCGATCCGCTCTTCCACCGCGTCAAGGAATCGCTCGGGATCGGTGATCGAGCATTGGCGCAGGTCCCAGAAGGCGTAGCGCCACCAGCGCACCGCCAGGTAGCGCTCGATCAGCGCGTCGGGGAACCGCATCTTCACCACCCGGGCCGGGCTGCCGGCCACGATCGCGTAGGGCGGCACGTCCTTGGTCACCACCGCCATGGCGCCGATGATCGCCCCGTCGCCGATGGTGATGTCGGGCATCAGGAAGGCGCCGTGGCCGATATAGACGTCGTTGCCGATGCGCACGCGCTTGGGCCACAGATACGGGCCGCAGATCTCGTAATCCTCGGCGCGCGGATCGTGGTGGTCGAACACCGCCGAATGGTGCGTGTAGAACAGCGGCGAGGTCGAGCCGCAATGCACCGGGTGGCTGCCGCGCCCGACCTGGACGCTCTCGCCGATCGAGCAGTAGCGGGCGATGTCGGCGCCGAAATAATAGCCGCTCACCGCGTACGAGAACGCCCCCATGGTGAGGCAGTAATCGATCCCCATCCACTTGATGCTGCACGGCGGCTCGAAGGTGCAATCCTCCGGCAGGCCGAACGGAGCCGGATGCAGCACCGAGATGCCGCGCCGCAGCATCTCCTGCTTCATGTCCTCGTTGACGGAGATCATGCGGCGTCCTCGTCGAGTGGGTTCTGCGCCCCGGCCGGATTCAGGTCCAGGACGTAGTAGTCGCGCATCAGGTCGTCGTACGCGGCCGCCTGGATCGGCACCGCGAGTTCCCCGGCGGGGGAGATGTCGATCGCCAGCAGCCGGTCGTTGAAGGCGGCCGGGTCGTTGGCCAGGGCGTAGGGCAGGACATGGCCGTTCGGGTAGGCGCGCAGGCGGTCGCCCTGGGCGCCGAGGTCGAAGGCCGCCACCGGCAGGCCGGTCCGCAGCCCGAGCGTCAGGGCGTACGAGTAGGTCTCGGGCCAGATCGCCGGGAGCAGGATCAGGTCGGCCGCAACCCGCCCGACGAGATCCAGCGCCTCGGCGTCGCCGGCATAGCGGCCGGTCTGGGTCACCCCGGCCCGCTCCAGGCCGCCCGTGAGCGCGGGATCGGTGTAGCCCACGATCGCGAAGCGCAGCGGCAGCTTGCGGTCCTGCGCGTCGGTCGCCAGCGCCTGGAGGACCAGGCCGCCCTTGGTGGCGCTGATCGCGCCGAGCACCGCGACCCGGCGCACGCGGCCTGGCCGGCGCAGGGCGGTGGAGCGCACGCTCCGGTCGTGCTCGACGTGCGGCCGCACCGTGATCGCCAGCTCCGGATACACCGCCCCGATCCGCCCCGCCGTGTCGGCCGACGGCGCGAACACCCGCGCCGTGCCGGCCAGGAACCGTCCGAACGCGGCCCGCCGCTCCTCCGGGTCCGGCTCCTCGTAGCCGTCGGCGTCCGAGGCCAGGCAGTCCCGGCACACCGGCACCGGCGCCAAGCCGCAATAGCGCCCGTCCGGCATCACCAGGTGGTTGCGGTGGCAGACCGGCGAGAAGTCGTGCAGCGTCCAGGCATAGGGCCGCCCCGAGTTGGACACGAGGTCCATCAGGGCGCGCGCCGCATTCCAGCGCAGGCCCGCCAGCGAGTGCACGTGGATCAAGGGCGGCGCCAGCTGCTCCACGAAGGCGGCGACCGCTTCGGCGTCGCGGGGCAGGTACAGGCTGTCCAGGCTCGGCAGGTACACGAACTCCCGGCTGCGGTACGAGACGTTGACCTGGATGTTGCGGGCCCGGTCGACCGAGAGCAGCACCACGGCGGTGCCCTCGGCTTTGAGCCGGGCGATCATGTCGTCGATGTGCCGCTGGATGCCCCCGCCCCAGCTGTGGGTCACGAACAGCACCGCCCGGCCGCGGAAGTGCCGGGCGAGCCGGTACAGGTCGAGCCGCGCCCGGCCGCGCCGGCCCGGATCGGCCTGGACGAACTGGCCGACCAAAGCCGGATAGTCCGGATGCTTGGCGAGCAAGGCCGCCTGGCCTTGGTCGTACTCGCCGCCCGGGTCGAGCCCGAACGAGATCTGCCCGGCATGGTAGACGTACACGTCCTCGGCCAGCAGGTTGGAGAACCCGGCCTTGCGGGCGCGCATGCACCAGTCGTTCTCCTCGCCGTAGCCCTTGCCGAAGGCGACCTCATCGAGGGTGCCGACGGCATCGAGCGCGGCGGCGGTCATGTATAGGCAGAAGCCGACCCCGGTGGGCACCTCCACGGCCCGGCCGCGGTTGATCCTGGCCGCCGCCTGGTCGAGGTCGGGCCGGGGGATCTCCAGCGCCATGGCGTTGTTGGCGTTGAACTTCGGGTAGCTGCAGATCGTGGCGTTGCTGGACAGCGGCGTGACGCTACCCACGGGGGGGCGGCCCTCGGCCTCGGCGGTCTCGGCGTGGGCGGCGAGCCGGTCGAGCCAGTCGCCGAACACCTCGGCATCGGAGTTGAGCAGGACCACGGCGCGGCCCTGGCGCAGGGACAGGCCGCGGTTGACCGAGCGCACGAAGCCGAGGTTGTCTGGGTTCTCGACGAGGTGGAACAGGCCGCGGCCGGCGAGGTCCTTCAGGTCTGCAGTCAGCTGCGGGTCGGGGGACCGGTCGTTGACCGCGAGCAGGGTGAACGGGGTTTTTTGCGGAGCCGAGAGGCAGGCGTGGATGGCGCGCAGGGTCTCGCCGCGGCCCTTGTAGACCGGCATGATCACGACGACCCGGGCCTGGGCGAGGGTGAGGGCCCGGGGCAGGCCGTCCCAATCCCGCGGCTCGGGGGCCTCCATGGCCGGCCAACTGCCGAGATCCTCGGGGCAACCCATCAGCCCGGCGGCCCGGCCGGTGCGGACGTAGTGCAGGACCGGCGACTCGCCCGGCGCGAACAGGTGGCCGTAGGTCTCCGCGTAGAACGCGATCGAGAAGCTCTTGCTCGGGTCGCGGCCCTCGTGCTGGCCGTAGGCGACGAAATGGGCGAGTGGGCCGCCCGCCGCGCCGGCGACGTCGGGATTGCGCTTGGCGTAGTACGCCGCGTCGAAGAAGGGCTCGATCAGCCGGGCCTGCTCGGCCAGGGCGTCCGCCCCGGAGGGCGGCGGGCCGTAGCGTGGATCGAACGCCCCCGACGAGACATCGACGCCGTGCAGCAGCGCGGTGGCGAGGTGGTGGACGAGGGGCGCGATCCCGGTCTCCCGAACCCAGGGATGCGCGTCGCCATAGGCCTGCCCGTTGAAGTCGGCGCGCGGGTTGCGGCCTGCCCGCCAGCCGGCGTCGCAATAATCGCGGACCGCGTCGGCGTCCTCCGCCAGGCCGTAGCGCTGCCGGTAGAAGGCATGGTCGAAATGGAGCGCCGCCAGCCCGGCCTGCAGATCCAGGGACGCCGCCCGGTCCAGGGGCTCCCGGCCGACCGCGCCGAGCCAGAGCGTGTCCTCCACGGGCGGACGCGCCGGGCGCAGGCCGCAGACCCGCAGCAGCGCATCGAGCGTCGAGCGGCCCGGGCCGGGATCGCGCAGCTCCCGCCAGCCGCCTGTGGCGAAGTGGAGGTAGGGGCCGGCCTCCCCGACATCCGCGTAGGTCGTCCGGTACCAGGCCTCGTCCACGGCCGGGACGTTCAACCGGTCCGTCCCCGCGAACGGCTTTTTCCCCGCGAGCCGCGTCTCGGCCACGTACCGGAAGAACGGGTCGCCGATCACCGCCCGGCTGCCGGCCCGCGCCTGCACGAAGCCGGCCGGGTCGAAATCCTGGCGCGGGCTGCGCAGCGCACGCCAGCCGCCGGCTACATAAGTGCGGAGCCATTCGGTGTCGGAGGCCCCCTCCGCTCCGTCCAGCCCTTGGCGGTAAAAGGCGGCGTCGAAATAGGGCGCGAGCGTCTCGGCCTGCAGCCCGAAAAGATCCTCCGGCTCGGGCCGGGCCGGGCCGCCGTGCAGGACGTAGTGCACCAGCGGGTTCTGGGTCGCGTAGGAGATGTTTCGGGTCAGGCAGTAGGCCAGGGTGTCGAAATGCGGCGACGGCTCGCGGCCTTCGCGCCAGCCGGAGATCATGTAGTGGGCCGCCGGGTCGACGCCGGCCGCCTGCAGGTCGGGGTTGTTGGCGAGGTAGAACGCGCCGTCCACGAGGCGGCGGGCCAGGCGCTCGGCCTGCCTGGTGTCGGGCCTGGGCAGGGCGCCACCTTTAGCGCGCTGGGCCGTCACCCAGTGCAGGAACGGGTTGATGCCGGCCCTGGCCAGATACGGTCGCGCGGCGAGGTAGTCGGCGGTGCAGAAATCCGGTCGCGGATCCCGGCCCGCGCGCCAGCCGAGCACGAGGTAGTCCCGGACCGGATCGACCGTGATGCCGTACCAGCTCGCGTAGAAGCCGGTATCGACATGGGGCTCCAGCGCCGCGACCAGGCGCGCCTCGGGGGGGTCGCCGGCACCCGCGCCAGCCCAGCGGGCCTGCAGCGCGGTGGGCCGGCCCAGCGGGTCGCTGATCCGGCGCCAGCCGAGGCGCAGGGCGCGCGCGGAATCCGTGACGCCGCGCGCGACCGGCCGGCCGAGGCGGCGCTTGAACCGCCCGAGGGTCGGGGGCAAACCGAGGCGCATCTCAGGGCTCTGCGGGGGAACGTGCGCCGCGCGCCGTCACGAGGCGCGGCATCCGTCGGCCGCCTTCGGGGTCGACGCGGTCGAGGCGCTGGTCTCGGATCGGCTCATGGTCGGCAGCGTCGGGGGCGTGCGTGGCGCGGAGGCGGGCGTCGCATTCTTCGCCCGTCGAACTAACGGAACCGGCCGAGTCCGTAAACCATGGGCCGGTCCGTGCTCGGCCTGCGCGGCTGCGCGACCCGGCCTGGCCGCTTGTCGGGGACCGGGCCTCGCGATATCGAAACGCCGACCCATCGGGACCGGATCGACGCCATGCGCCGCCTCGCCGGCTTTCCCTTCCGGCATCCCCGCTCGACCGATGCCGACCCGCAACGCCGCGGTGGAGCGGGCGTGAGCCGCCGGAGCCCGGCCCGTGCCTGATCCCGGACTGGGCCGCCTCGCGCTCGGCATCACCCTGTTCCGGCCGAGCCGGGACCAGGTGGACCGGGTGCTGGCGCACGCCGCGTCCGGATTCGCCCGGGTGATCGCCTTCGACGATGGCGGCCTGGCGGATGCGGAGGCGGAGCGCCTCGTCCGGGCCGGCGTGAGCCTGCTGTCGGCGGGGCGCAATGTCGGCATCGCCGAGGCGCTCAACCGGATCGCGGCGGCGGCCCGGGCGGCGGGGGCGAACACCCTGCTGCTGCTCGACCAGGATGCCGCGCCGCCCGCCGGGCTGGCCGCGGCGCTGCTGGCCGCCCGCGACCGGCTCCGGGAGGCCGGGATCCCGGCGGCCGTCGTGGGGCCGGCCCCCGCGCCGGCCGCCGGCCACAAGGCGCCGGCCTACCCGGCCCGCCCTGGTGCACCGGCCTGCGGCGACCTCGCGCCGGCCTGCGGCGTCATCTCTCAAGCCTGCGGCGGCCTCCCCCCAGCCTGCGGCGTCATCTCTCAAGCCTGCGGCGCCCTCGCCCCGGTGCAGTTCCTGGCGACCTCGGGCTCGCTGATCGACCTCGATGCCCTCGCCCGGGTCGGGCCGTTCCGCGCCGACTTCTTCATCGACGGCGTCGAGCTGGAATGGTGCTTTCGCGCCTGGAGTCTCGGTTACGGCTGCTACCTCGCCCGGGACGTCGCGATCCCGCACCGGGTCGGGGGCGGGGTGATCCGCGGCTTCGGGATCGCGATGCCGCGCCAGCCCCTGTTCCGGATGGCGACCTACCTGCGCAACGCGGTCTATGCCTGGCGCCTGCCGCACGTGCCCCTGCGCTGGAAGCTCGCCCAGGCCGCCTACCTGCCGCTCCAGGCCGGGCTGTACTGGGCGGATTCGGGCTGGCGGCCCGCCGTCCTGCTGCGGTTGCTCGGAGCCGCCCGCGACGGCGCCCTCGGGCGTCTCGGGCCCCCGCGGGATCGCCCATGACCGACCGCGCCGTCCTCGACGTGGTGATCGTCAACTGGAACGGCGGCGCCCTGCTCCGGGCCTGCCTGGCGAGCCTCGCGGCCGTGCAGGAGGCCGCCGCCGTGCAGGTCATCGTGGTGGACAACGCCTCGCAGGACGGTTCGGCGGACGACCTGCCCGCCCTGCCCCGCCCGGTCCGGCTGATACGCAACGCTGAAAACCTGGGCTTCGGCCGGGCCTGCGACCAGGGCGCCGCCGCCGGGGACGCCCCGGCGATCCTGTTCCTCAACCCGGACACGCAGGTCGCCCCCGACGCCCCCAGAGTGGCCCTGGACGCCCTGACGGCCGACCCGCGCACCGGGATCGTCGGCGCCCGGCTGGTCGACCCGGACGGGCGGACCGCGCGCTCCTGCGCCCGGGCGCCCACGGGTCGCGGCCTCCTCGGCCGCGCCCTGGCGCTCGACCGGCTGGGCCTCGTGCGGCCGCATTTTCTGGTCGAATGGGACCATGCCGAGGACCGCGCCGTCGGGCAGGTGATGGGCGCGTTCCTGATGATCCGCCGGGACCTGTTCGCGGCGCTCGGCGGCTTCGACCCGCGCTTCTTCGTCTACTGGGAGGATGCCGACCTGTGCACCCGCGCCCGGGCCGCCGGCTTCGCGGTGCGGCACGTGGCCGGGGCGGTCGCCCACCATGTCGGCCAGGGCACGACCCGGCAGGTGCGGGCCCGGCGCCTGTTCTACTTCCTGCGCAGCCAGATCCTGTATGCGCACAAGCATCACGGCCGGCTTGCGGCCCTCGCCCTCACGCTGGCGAGCTTTTGCGCGCAGGTGCCGCTGCGGCTCGCCCTGGCACTGGCCCGCCGCTCGCCGGAGGAAGCCGCCGAGGTGCTGCGCGCGGCCGGACTTTTGGCCGCCGCCCTGCCCGGCCTCGCGCCGAAGCTGTTGCGGGGCCCCTGATCAGCGGCCGATATGGGCCACCGAGGCGATCTCCACCAGCGCCTCGGGCTTCACGAGGCCGCACTGGATGCAGTAGCGCGCCGGCTTCTCGCCGGGAAAGTAGGCCGCGTAGACCGCGTTGATCGCCGCGTAATCGGCCCAGTCCTTCAGGAAGACGTGGTTGAAGGTCACGTCGTCCATCGTGCCCCCCGCGGCCTCGACCACCCCCTTGATCGTCTCCAGCACGTGCCGGGCCTGGGCGCCGGCGTCGCCGACATGGACCACGTTGGCCTCGGCATCGAGCGGCAGCGTGCCCGAGACGTACAGCACCCCGTCGGCCAGGGTGCCGGGCACGTAGGGGGCGAGCGGCTTGCCCGACCCCGGCGGAATGACGACCTGCTTCGGCATTTTTTTGGGACTTTCGCGGTGCGGGTTTGGGGACGGCGGGCGGTCTATTCGGCGGCGGCGCGGGTCTGCGCGCGCAGCGCCGCCTCGAACGCGGCAACGTCCGAGACCCAGCCGAAGAAGGTCTCGATGTTGGCGAGCGCCCCCTCGTGCAGGCTCCGCGGGCCTGCCTGGTGGGTGGCATCGGCGAGCACAATTCCAAAATACTCCCGGTGGTAGCCGTCCCGCAGGGTCGACTCGACGCAGACATTGGTGGCGATGCCGGTGAAGACCAGCGTGTTCACCCCCCGGGCCCGCAGCATGCTGTCGAGCGGCGTGTTGTAGAAGCCGCTGTAGCGCGGCTTGCCCAGCACGATGTCGCCGGGCTCCGGCTTCAGGGCGTCGACCAGGGCGTAGTCCCACGAGCCCTTGGCCAGGAGCTGGGCGTTCATCTCGGGCCGCCGCCGCATGGTCTTGAGGGCGTTGGACTTGTGCCAGTTCGGCGAGCCCGGGCCGCCGGCCTCGACATAGTCCGGGTCCCAGCCGTTCTGGAACCACAGGACCCGGATGCCCGCTGCCCGGGCCGCCGCCACGGCCCGGACGATCTGCGCGATCACCGGGCCGGTGCCCGACACGTCGAAGCCCGCCAGATCGAGATAGCCGCCCGGGCTCGCGTAGGCGTTCTGCACGTCCACGACGATCAGCGCCGTCGCGGCCGGGTCGAAGGCGATCGGCTCCGGGCGGGCCGGTAGGATGACGCCGCCGTGGCGGCCCTGGGCGTCGTGGAATCCGGCGGGCCTATCCATCACGCGACCTCGGCTAGCGGCGCCGGCACCACGTGCCGGCGGGATTGCATCAGCGGCTGGATCCGGGTCCCGAACGCGTCGAGGCCCTTCAGGAAGTCGTCGAACACCAGCAGCACGCCCTCGACGCCGTCGATCGTCATGATCGCGTCCAGCATCGCGGCCACCTGGGCGTAGCTGCCCACCAGGGTGCCCATGTTGAGGTTCACCGCGGAGGTCGGGTCGGCGAGCTGGCGGACGTTGGTGTCGCTGCCGGACTTGGTGTCGGCCGCGCCCTGGAGGCCGAGCCAGGCGATCGCCTCGGTATCGGCGCCGGCCTTGTAATGCGCCCAGGTCGCCATCGCGGCGGCGTCGGTCTCGTCGGCGATGATCATGAACAGCGCGTAGGCGGTCACGCGCCGCCCGGTCCTGGCGCTGGCCTCGGCCAGCCGCTCGACCACGGGGGCGAACGCGGTGGGCGTGTTGAGGCCTTTCCCCAGGCAGAAATTGTAGTCGGCGTAGCGGGCCGTGAAATCCAGGCCGGCCCCGCTCTGCCCGGCGCAGATGATCTTCATCGGCGCCTGCGGTCGGGGGCTCAAGCGGCAATCGTTCATCTGGAAATACGTGCCCTTGAGGTCGCTGGCGCCCGTCTCCCACAGGTCGCGCAGAACCTGAGCATACTCTGCCAAGTAGTCGTAACGCTTCGAGAAATACGCCTCGCCGGGCCACAGGCCCATCTGGTCGTATTCCGGCTTCTGCCAGCCGGTGACGAGGTTCAGGCCGAAGCGGCCGTCCGAGATCGAATCGATGGTCGCGGCCATGCGGGCGGTGATCGCCGGCGGCATGCACAGGGTCGCCGCGGTGGCGAACAGCTTGATCCGGGTGGTGACCGCGGCCAGCCCCGCCATCAGGGTGAACGATTCGAGGTTGTGGTCCCAGAACTCGGTCCTGCCGCCGAAGCCGCGCAGCTTGATCATCGACAGGGCGAAGTCGAGCCCGTGCGCCTCCGCCTTGAGGGTGATCTCCTTGTTGAGCGCGAAGCTCGGCCGGTATTGCGGGGCGTTCTCCGACAGCAGCCAGCCGTTGTTGCCGATCGGGATGAACACCCCGACGCTCATCGGGGCGACGTCCCCGGCCGGAATGGGCTCGGGAAGGGTTTCCGCGTCCGCCTGGCTCTGCACCATGGCCCTCTGCTCCGCGCGACCGCGCCATGTGGGCGCGAGTCGGTCTGCGGACGCTCGCAAAACCTGGGCACAGAAGCAAACCCGCACACCGGCCCGGGGCCGGAAATGCCTCTCTTTCCAGCGACTTGCACAACCGGCGCGCGATGCCTGCACATCCTGCGCGCGCGGTGCTTGCCGACCGCCTTCGTCCGTCTAGATGATCAGTCGGCTCAGGTGTCTCGTGGGAGGCGCCCGATCGGAGTGACCGTCGATGCGCGCGTGGCTCACCCTCCTGCTGGTCTTCGGCCTCGCGGGGCCGGCCCTGGCCGATGACGGCGCCCGGACGGAGGCGCGGGCGGTGATCACCCGGCAGGTCGAGGCGCTCGGGCGCGACGACGCGCCGACCGCCTACGCCCAGGCGGCCCCGGCGATCCGGGAGATGTTCCCGAACGCCGACCTGTTCATCGGCATGGTGCGCACCCAGTACCGCCCGGTCTACCGCCACCGCAGCTTCGTGTTCGGCGAGGGCCGGGACACCGGGGAGGCGGGGGTGGTGCAGTCGGTGGCGATCCAGGACGAGTACGGCGTCGACTGGACCGCCGAATACAGCCTCGCCCGGGACGCGGACGGGGCTTGGCGCATCACCGGCTGCCGCCTGATCAAGGCGCCGGGCACGAGCGCCTGAACGGGCGCCCGCGCGCCCGGCCTTACGCGGCGGCGAGGACCTTGGTCTTCCGGATCCGGCCGTCGAGCGCGACGTGGATTTCGTGGCTCACGCCATCCTTCGCGCCCCGCAGCTCGAAATGCTTGGGCTTGCGTGCGGGCGCGCCGGCCACCGTGTAGCCCGCCGCTTCCGCGGCCCGGATCGCCAGGGCGGGATCGGCCGGCGGATGGTCGTGCGTCTCCCTCTCGGGCCAGTCGATCGTGCGGGTCGAGCCGTCCGCCAGGGTGAGGCGGGTGACCTTGATCTCGGAGGGCTTCCGCGTGCCCTGCAGCGAGACCCGATCGCCCACCGCCAGGGCGATCCCCGCGGCTCCCTTCGGTCCGAGATCCGCCAGGATCCGCCCCCCGGCCCCGTCGAGGGCGAAGCGGTGTCCGAACACCGCCCAGACGGTGCCGGCGGCGTGGTGTGAATCGGTTTTTGTATCGGTCATGTCGGTGATCCTGTCGTGGGTGCCGGCGGGCGGCGGGGTCGTTTCCGAGCCCCGCCGTCGTGGCAAAGAACTATCGGGCGTCGGCGGGCCGCAGCGTCGCGAGCTTGTCGAGGAGCTGCAGGGTGATGTCGGCGCAGGCCTTCATCGAGTCCTCGTCGGCGCATTTCACGTCGATCCGGGCATCGCCGCGCTCGAGCCGGAAATGCGCGCCCTTCGGCGGGGGCGGCGGGGGCGCTCCGTCCGGACCGG
>NZ_VRVG01000045.1:0-37903 GCF_008040085.1 Methylobacterium sp. WL7
ACCGGATGGAAGCACAGGGTGTATTCCGGCCTGTGCCGCATGTAATCGAGCTGGCGCTGCAGCTTGTCGGGATCGGTCCAGTAATCGTCGCCCTCGCAGATGGCGACGTACTCGCCGGAGACGCGCCCGGCGATATCATCCAGGTTCTTGACGACGCCGACGTTCTCCGGCCGCAGGATCGCGACGATGTTCGCGTGGCGCGCGGCGTACTCGGCGATGATCTCCGCGGTGCCGTCGCTCGACCTATCGTCGCCTACGATCAGCTCGAACGGGAAATCCGTCCTCTGGCTCAGGATGCTGTCGAGCGTCTGGCGGATGAACGGCTCTTGATTGTAGGTGATGCACAGGACCGAAACGACGGGCTTGCCGTCGGCTAAGCCTGCGGAGGCGTCGCCCTGCTGGCGCAACCACGCCGCGAACGGGTTGATGTAGCTCCCGTCCACCGCCTCGTCCGGCGTCCCCGGAAAATCCGGCCGCGGCTGCCGGCCGAGCCGTGCGCCGTACTTCACGTAGTGCTCGAGCGGCGAGAGGTCGGTCAGGCCGACATCCGGATACCGCGCTGCGTACCAGAGGTGGTCGAACTGACCGCTGCGGTAGATCGTCGAGAAATCGACCTGCCACGGCTCCAGCTGAGGCGGAGCCGGGGCTGCGGTCTCAGCGGCAGTCTGCATCGATCGTGTCCTTACACAGGTCTCGGCCGCCGGCTGCCGTCAAGCGCGGCGATACACCACTCACCGTGGCGTCGGGCAGTCAGCCCGAGCCGGCGTCAGAGCGCGCATGGTGGCCGCGACTCGGCGTAACCGTGATTGAAGTAGTGCTGCGTCGGGTCGGCGCCCGCGCTCGCCACATCGCCGTTGCACTTCAAGTAGAAATCACGGTCGAACAAGCCGGAGGTCTCGAGCCACCGGAGCAACGTATTCTCGTCAACCACTGGCGCAGTGTCAGGGGACGCGGCCGAAGCCTCGCGGTAGAGCTGAACGAGCCGCGCGATGCGGGCCGCGACGTCCTTGGCTGCCGGCCGTCGGACCGAGGCGGCGACGACGCTCGACTGCTCGCCCGGTCGCTGCCGCTGAAGATCGGCCTCGGCCAAGCGGACCAGACGGGCCAGTTCCCCCTGCGCTTCCTTCAAGCGAGCCTGCGTTTCCGCGAGCTCTGTCCGTAGCGTCTCGACGTCCTCGCCCAAGAACCGCTCCGCCCCCATCGTGGCGCCCACGGCGCCGAAGCTTCGGACGTGCGGCGGATGCCGCACACCGACCATCGCAGCGGCCGGGCCGCGCGTCGCTCGGGTGATACGATTGCCCTGTTAGCCCGGTCAACCCTCGCTGGGCGCTCGGGCTCGCAGGGGGAGGGGCCGACGCACCGCCTGGCGGGACTCACCTCAGCCAGACGCCTCACCATCGGATCGTTGGGCGAGGGAGACCGACAGCCAAGGCAGAACTGCGTCCTCCAGCAGGATCAGGAGGCGAACCTCCAGATGCCGATCGAACGGCAACAGGAAGTGGAAGCCACAGCGCGCCTCGTCCACCGGGGCGGGCGCGTCGCCGAACAGGGCGTTAACGACGTCGGACCGGGGCCGGTCGACGGGAAACCGATGGGTCTCGCCACCGACCTCGGCGATCAGCGTCGTCCGGCCCCCGTAAGTCGGGACGACCCAGCCAGCAAGGACCACCTGTCCGTCCTGGATCTCGGTCCCGGCGCCGGGGATCGGCGCCTCCAGATGGGCGCGGACGAGGTCGGGAGACAGCGGAGGGCCGCCGTCCGCGACCGTACAAACGAGCGCGTAGGGCTCGAAGCCACGCCCACGACCGAAGAGAGCGACGAATCGTCGGCGCTGGAGGTCGATCCGGGCCGTCTGGATCACGTCGGGGCGGTCCGACCACGGTCCGCCCGCCCGGCTGTTCCAGACTGATAGGATCTCCCGCAGAAATGCGATACCCCCTCGATCGGCGACGTAGAGATCCATCAACCAGTCGCCGGCACCGGGCTCCTCGAAGAAGGCCTGCGGCAGATTCCGCAGCGCATCTGCGCGGTAGAGGCCGCACGAGCGATGAGCGGTGACTGGTGCGACGGTGAGATCCGAGAAGCGGAGGTTCCCGTTCGCGAGTCGCCCCTGCCCCTCGTGGGGCAGCAGGGATCCCTCCGCTGCGCGACGCACGAGCACCCAGTTGAAGCACAGCGCGAGATTGGGGTCGCTCCGCAGGATCCGGAGCTGCTTGGTGAGCTTGCGATCCGACATCCAGCGGGCATCCGCGTCGCAGAAGGCGATGTAGCGGCCGGCGCAGGCCGCGATGCAGTCCTGCAGGTTCCGGAGCGGACCGAGATCCTGCGGGCGCGGGCGCACGTCGATGCGGTCCGGATCGGCCGCTCGAAGAGCATCGATGATCTCCGGGGCGGCTTGCGTCGAACGCTCATAACCGACGATGACGCGCAGCCGGAACAGCCCGCGCTGGGCCAGAATGCTATCGAGGCCGTGACGGAGATCGGCGCCAGGACCGGGCGCGGTCACGATGACGCTGACGGTAAGCTGTTCTTCGAACCACGCGCGCAGAGCGTCGGCATCACCGCTCGGCAGGCGCGCGGTGTCGAAGCCCATCTCACCGAGCGTATCGTGGGCGATGTCGGGATGGTCTTCGATCAGGGTGCGCAAACCAGGCACGTCCTCCTCGTCGAGGCAGGCCTCTGCGAGGCGGGCGAAAATCAGCCGCTGCGACGCCGCGAAGCTGTCGGCAAAGCGGCCGCCGAAACGGCCGCGCAGTTGCCGGTAGAACTCGATTTCCGACTTACCGAGCCGCTTGTGCCGCGCGAGGTCGGACGCATGAGCCCACATCCCGCCGGCATGTTTGCGGTACACCGCCATCACCTGCGGCAGGAACCCGATCCGCCCGACCTCAGCGTGCATCAGGTGGATGTACCAGTCGGCCGGGATGATACCGCGGCCGATCTCGAGCTTCTCGCCGCCACAATACCGCCAGCGGTAGAACACGCTGTTCGTCTGAATGAAGTTGCGCGCAGCCAAATCGGAGAGGGACAGCTGCGGAGCGCAGTGCTCCGGATATATGGTCGCGACACCCGGCATGTCTTCGTACACGACGCGTACCGGATGGAAGCACAGGGTGTATTCCGGCCTGTGCCGCATGTAATCGAGCTGGCGCTGCAGCTTGTCGGGATCGGTCCAGTAATCGTCGCCCTCGCAGATGGCGACGTACTCGCCGGAGACGCGCCCGGCGATATCATCCAGGTTCTTGACGACGCCGACGTTCTCCGGCCGCAGGATCGCGACGATGTTCGCGTGGCGCGCGGCGTACTCGGCGATGATCTCCGCGGTGCCGTCGCTCGACCTATCGTCGCCTACGATCAGCTCGAACGGGAAATCCGTCCTCTGGCTCAGGATGCTGTCGAGCGTCTGGCGGATGAACGGCTCTTGATTGTAGGTGATGCACAGGACCGAAACGACGGGCTTGCCGTCGGCTAAGCCTGCGGAGGCGTCGCCCTGCTGGCGCAACCACGCCGCGAACGGGTTGATGTAGCTCCCGTCCACCGCCTCGTCCGGCGTCCCCGGAAAATCCGGCCGCGGCTGCCGGCCGAGCCGTGCGCCGTACTTCACGTAGTGCTCGAGCGGCGAGAGGTCGGTCAGGCCGACATCCGGATACCGCGCTGCGTACCAGAGGTGGTCGAACTGACCGCTGCGGTAGATCGTCGAGAAATCGACCTGCCACGGCTCCAGCTGAGGCGGAGCCGGGGCTGCGGTCTCAGCGGCAGCCTGCATCGATCGTGTCCTCGCTGATGTCTCGACCGATCGCCGGCTGCGGTCGTGGAAAATGAGATGCCGCAGGCTCCGTAGATCGTCCCCCACGGCGCGCCGATTGCGGATGGGCCGCCTCAGGTGTTGCGCTGAGCTGTCATCCGGATGCGGAACCAGAGCCCCGAGGCAACCGTCGCGACTTTTATCACGTCACGATGCGGCCGGAGATGGCAGGTGATCGCGTCGTCAATTGAGCGACCGCGTCTATGACTTGTTTCGGATCGACGCGATAGTTGGCGTGAAAGGCGTGCACGCTGTCCCTCCGCTCACTCGATCGGCCGCGCAGGAACGTAATCTGCGCGCCCCCTGCCTCGACGTAGCTGGTGTAACCTCGGAAATTGAAGCTCAGCTCCTCGTGGATCAGACCGAGGATCTGACACCCGGGTTGAGAGAAGAGCACGTTGTTGAGGGAGGAATTCGATGACCCGACGACCAGGGCCGCGGAGTGGAACAGGGCGACCTGCTCCAGGAACGAGAGGGTTTCCGGATAGATGACCTCGAAGCCAAGCGGACGCAGGCGATCGGCGACCTCCTGCTCGTTCTCGAGCACGCGCTGCGTAAATGCCTTGCGCGAGATGAACAGGCGACGGTCCTTGCGCTCGGACAACATGCCACGGTCGCGAGCTTGCCAGAGGATACGATCCCGGATCATCCTGAAGACGTCCGCGGGCCAGATCGTATCGTAGAACGGCTGTCCGGGCTTCATATCGAAGGGGAAAAAAGCTGGGACTGGTGCCATCCCGAGCGTCCCAAACGAGACGGGCTTGGCTGGCAGCTTGATCACCGGCCGGTTGCGGGTGTCGAGCAAAGCGAGGATCTCCTCGTGGGTGCCCGGCATGTGATCGTCGATGCAGAGCGGGATCCCGCCCGGACAGCGCGGATCGTTGTAGCAGATCATGCGCGGCACGAACTCGCTGAACCAGTGTCCGTAGTTCCGACTCTGGAGACCGAACATGACCAGCCCGGCCTCGATCCGCTCTGCGTTCTCGGGAAGCTCGATCAGGGCGTGAGTTTGGCCGAACGCCGCCATCATGATCTGGTCGAGATTGACGCCGTCTTGGATCAGGACGTCCTTCCGACGCGGATGGGCCGCCACATCATAAACGACCCGATCACCCGTCACGATGACATTGCTGCGTGGGAACGCGTGGGCCTCCTTCAGGAATGCGAGGTAGAGCGGCGGCATGTCGAGGTCGCCCGACTCGGACCGCAGAGGCGGAGGTGGCTCCCAGAACTTGAGAGCAGGGGCTTCGATACGGCGGCTGGGCAGGATTTCGAGGTATGAGGCCGCGCCGGTCTCGGAGAGCGCTTTCACGCTGACGATCTCGTACTTGGCGAGCGGAGCCGAGCCGTGGACACGGCCGGTTCGTTTGTGAAGTTCGATCGCCTCGTTGAACCGTCCTTCGGCGAGCAGAGCATCGAACTGCAGGCGCCGCAGGTTTTTGATCTTCACCTCGAATGTGTCGCCGTCATGCGTCAGCGCCGCGCCGCCGTGATTGTCGCGAACGATCCGCGCCAGCAGGTAGAAGCGCACTGCGCGCTCGGCTTCCCCCTGCATCTCGCACGCCCATCCGAGATCGGTGAAGGAGGGATCAGACTGGCCCCTGTCCTGGGCGGCGGCCTTGGCCTGCTGCAGTTCGTCCAGCAGCGGCTCGACGGCGTCGTAGTCTTCGTTCCGGCACCGGTCGAGGATCCGGGCGCGGATCGCGGAGAGCCGATAGCCGGGGGCCTGCGTCCGGGCCACCCGCGCGGCGAGCGCGTAGGCCTTGGCGGCGAGCCCCGCCCTGTCCTCAGATTCGAACCGGAACCCGAGCGTTGCCAAGTGTTGAGCGAGGACGTCACTCGGCTCTGCCGCGCTCAGGGACCGCTCCAGAACATCCAGCCCGCCCTGCGTGCCGGATTGCGCAGCCTGGATCAGGATCTGCCGGAATGACTCGCTCATCGTCATCGACCGTTCGGGTGGAAGCGCGACTGGGGGCCGATCGCTCGAATGCTCACTCAGCGAGAGGCCAAGACCCGCTCGGCGCACCCACAGACCTGTGCGATCTGCTCCGATGCGATCGTCGGGAAGAACGGCACGCCGATCGCGGTCTCGGCGACGCCGCGCGTCGCAGGGAGGCCATCGTGTGGGCATGCGGCGAAAATCGGGTGCGTGTGGCAGCCGCCGCCGTACCAGCGCCGCCACTGGATCCCGGACTGGTCGAAGGCCGCTGTCACGCCCGCGACGGCACGGGCGTCGAAGATCGCATTCGCGGTCATCGTCAGCCAGTCCCGGCCGAAGCCCGCCTGCATCGACACCCCGATCCGCTCGAACCCCGCGACATAGGCCAGCGACACCTCCCGCAGCCGGGCGATGCGCGCGTCGAGGTCGTCGAGGACGGCGAGACCCACGGCAGCCGCATATTCGGAGATGCGGTAGTTGCCACCGCGCATCTCCGAGACGCGACTGCCGGCCGAGAACCCGAACCCGGTCATCGCGGTGATCGCCGCCGCCATCGCGGCATCACTCGTGACGATCGCGCCGCCTTCGCCGATCCCGAGCGCCTTGGTGGCATGCAGGCTGATACATAGGGGTTGAGCGCCGACATGCCGGAGGTTCAAACCCGCCGCGGCGGCATCGAAGATCACCGGAACGCCGTGCTCCGCCTCGAACGCCTCCCAGGCACTGACCTCGATCGGGGCTCCGCACGGGCTCACGACGACAACGACCGCGACATCGCCGGGATTGGCTCGCAGGGCGCGGGCAGCGATGTCTGGCGTGAGCGCCAAGGTCTCCGGATCGACATCGGTGAAGTACGGGGTCAGTCCGACATTGGCCGCCGCATGCGCCGTGGCGATGAAGGTCCAGGATGGCATGACGCAGATCCGGCCGGTCCGGCCCACGGTGCGATAGCGCAGGGCGAGTTCGATCGCAGCTGTGCCGTTGCTGGTCAGAGCCGCATGGACTGGCCCGTCGCCACTCTGGGCGCCGATAAAGCGGCAGAGCCCGGCCGTGAACGCGTTGGTGAGAGGCCCGTAGTTGCTGTAGGTGTGAGTCTCGTCAATTCGGCGCAGGTAGGGGACGATCGCGTCCGTCTCCGGGAGGCTCGGGATCAGTACCGGGATCATCGCTCGAACACGCCTTCGCTCTCGATCGCCGCCATCCTGGTGCGATAGCGACGCGGCCCGCTATACATCCCCACGCATGGGTGCGGAAGGCGCGCACCACCGGGCGACATGACCGGCGGCGTAAGGCGACGGGTGGGGATCGTAGCCCCTCGCGGCGTCGTCAAGCGTCTATCCGCATCGGTCATCGCACACCCATCGACAGAGCCGCCTCTCTCCGCGCGTCCACTCTCCGCGCGTCGAGGGCCGTATGAGCGGGGTTGCAGGTGCCCGACGCGCGCTCGTCAGGGAAGGTGACATCCGGTACCGGTCGGATCGCGATCCCCGCGCCGTCGCGGCGCGACGGGACAGGAGAGCAACATGCGGCCGACCGCGGCATTCATGAATCTGATCAAGAGGATCGACGGCGGCAACGCCGTCCAGATTTTCGGGGAACTCGCTGCGGTGGCGGTCGAGGCTGTTCAGTCCGGCGCGCTTCCCAAGGCGATCGTGCAGCACCTCGAGACCCTCGCCTTCCGCCTGGAGGGCAGCGACCGGTTTGCGCAAGCTTCCGAGGTCTACAAGGTGATCGCTGCCGTCGATGCGGGAGACCGGGAGCGTTGGCGAACGGCCGCCGTCACCGTGAGCCTCCAGGGCCTGTGCGAGCGGGGGCGCTTCAGCGAGGCCGCTGCCGTCGTCGAGGCTCTGCGAAACGGCGGAGAATCCGACGCGGGGATCGGCGCAGGGGTCGATATCTTGATGCGCCTCGCGTGGCATTACGAGTGTCGTTACGAGACGGAGACCTCGGTGCAATGCTACCGGCTAGCGCACGCACTGAGTGACGGCGGCCACGGGATCTCCACGGTCGATGGTCACACGCTCGAGCGCAAGATCCGCGATATCCGGATCTTACAGATGCGGTCGCTCGCAGAGGAAGGCCGGCATGCAGAGGCCGCCCCCCTGCATGAACAGACGCGCGACTTGCTCGGCCTCGGCCCGATGCGCGTCTACGACATCATGTCGGCACACCAAGCGGCTGCCGACGGTCAGGGCGTCTACCGGGTGGTGCGGCCCGGGCGCCGGATCGGTGAACCCGAGATCAGGTTCCTCGACGGTCCGGTAGCGCTGACGTCTCAAGCCGGCTCACGCGATGCGCCGCCCCAATACATCGCCCTTTTCCGAGATTGCCTCGCTTTCCCGCGCAGCAACGTCGTGCTCCAGGACGACCGCCTGATCTATGACCTCGCCGCCCACCCGCTGAGCGGCACCTTCGATATCCGGGATGGCGTCAATCCCGATCAGATCATGATCGCAGGCTACGGCAGCGGACGTGCTCTGGTCGCAGCACCCCCAGAGCGCCGAGAGATCGAGGCCGGACTGATGCTGTTTGGGCTACAGAGCCGGAATTACGGCCACTGGCTGTTGGAATTCGTCGGGCGCATGCTCTGCTTCAACGACCGCGTTTGCCCTGACGGTTTCCCAATTTGTATCGATGATGACATGCCGGAGACGCACCGACAGATCATCGAGTTGATCGACGAGCGAGCCCGGCCGATCGTCCCGCTGGCGGCGGTACCGACACACTTTCGGGAACTCGGCCTCGCGCCGGCTCCCACGCTCCTGCCGTTCGACATGCGGCCCGGGCACCCGGTCTACGATTCGATCTGGCCGGCCGACGTCTTCGCCGACCTGCGTTCCCGGGTACTCGGGCGGCTGGCGGAGAGCGGAGTGGACCTGCGCCGGACCGGTCGGCGGATCGTCCTGTCGCGTCGTGGCTTCGCCCAGCGCCAGCTTCTGAACGAGGCAGAGATCGTGGGTATCCTCGCACAACACGGGTTCGAAGTCGTTCATCCAGAGACGCTCACGTTCGCCGAGCAGATCGCGACCTATCATGCGGCGGACATCATCGTCGGGTCGGCGAGTTCGGCCCTGACGAATTGTATCTTCTGCCATCCCGGAGCCAAGGTCGTTGCCCTGATTCATGAAGGTCTTTCGTTCAACTTCCGCGGATACACCAGCATGATCGAGTCGAGTGGCGCAGACCTGCTGTTCGTGCGGGGCATCACGGAACACAACGAGCTCGGCCACCCGTTCCACGCCAACTACACCGTGTCGCCGGATCAGGTGCTGCGTGCCATCGAGAGGGTTGGTCGGACATAAGACATGGCGATCCGAGCTGGGGGCGGAGAGAACGCGCTCGACTGGCTCTAATAATGATGTGTAGCCCGCACTCTCGAATTAGGAACACGCGCGATCGAAAATCGGACCGCACGGCGGCCTGCTCGCTGTGCCGGGGACTGCGAGCCTGCCGGTTTCGACCAATTGGACACGCTCAATCACGGCGTAGGATGCGGGCGGGATTGCCGACGACTGTATGCCCCGGGAGGACGTCTCGGATCACGACCGCACCGGCGCCCACGAGGGCGCGGGCGCCGATGCGGGTCCCCGGGATCACGGATGCGCCGGTGCCGAGAAAAGCGCCTTCTTCGACGACGACGTGTCCGGCCAAATGCACGCCAGGGCTCAAGGTCGCGAAATCCGCGATCCGATTGTCATGCGCAATGGTTGCCCCGGGATTCACGAGCACGTGGGCGCCCAGATGCGCATCCGCCGTGATGGAAGCATGGCCGAGGATCATGGAGCCCTCACCGACGCTGCTGCTCGCGCCGATCAGCACCCCTGGATCGATGATCGAAGCGTAGCGCGCTCCGATCGAACGCAGGCGCTCGACCGCCCGTGCCCGAGCTTTGGGCTCACCCAGCGCCACGACGAAGCGGAGGGTATCGTCGCCGGCGAAGTCGCTGATATTCCGTGAGATTGGGCGATCGTGAAGTCTGTCGGCGGCCGCGACGTCAGGGTCAACGAGGCAGGCGACGAACTCGATCTCACGCCCGGCCGTATGCAGCCGCGGGAGGACGACTAATAACTCGCGCGCCAGCGCACCCGCGCCGAAGAGGACGAGCCGCTCTGTCGATGATGTCGCCTGGATCATAAGATACCTTCGACGAGATCAAGGGATTCCGGACCTATCGCGATCGCGCCGCACTTCTCCGCGACGTCGGCTCGTTCACGGTACGAGTCGTCGATAAAAATCGCATCCGCCCCTTCGACGGAGTTCGATTTCATTTCACCTTTCTTCAGGTGGATGATCTCGTCGAAGAGGCTGCTGAGGCCAAAATGCTCGAGCTTTTCTTCAACGATGCCGTCGTGCCGTGTCAAAAGAACAATTTTTTTCCGCTTATTATATTTTGCACCAAACAAAATCCCGATCAGCCGATGATTGACGATGCTTCCATCTATAATCAGCGTGTCATCAAAATCGACATAGAGTGCATTTATTCTTGATTGTACAATCGTCTTAACGTACAAAGCGCGATCATACACAAAATCAAATTTGGATAGAGTTTGAAATTTTACGTCCTGTCCGGACAGCTGATGAAGCCACGCGTCCATGAAATTGACGCCGCGGACCCTCTGAAACCCGGACGACCCCGCGATCCGGTTGGCCACCTCCAGCAGCTTGTGGTGCCCATCGGCATTTTTCTTCATCTGAAAAAACCAAGCACCCGTGAGATGCAACGCCTCTGAGATTTTGCTCGCCAAGTGCGGGAATTCAGCATCGCCCACCTGCCGAGAACGAACGGAGATACCGCCCGTCGTGCGGACACGGCTCCGGGCGCTCGCGAAGAGTACGCGACTGGACGGATCGGAGAAGCAATCGACCGTAACCTCTTCTCCGGTCAGCAGCTCCTGAACGATGAGATTGCTATCGGTTGCGCGAATCTGATCGAGCTCATCGCTGTCGTGGACGATCCGGATGCCGCGCGACCCTTGCCCGCGGTCAGGTTTGCAGAAGACGGGGAATTTTTCCTCGCCGGGAGCGTAGATTTGCGGCGCGGGCACCACGCCCCGCAATTTGGCGATCGTGCTCGATTTCAACTTCAAGATCTCGCCCAGCTCCGGCGAGGGTCCGGCGACGATCGCCCCATCGATGCGCCCAGCCAAACGAAATAGCGCCTCGTCATGCGCCGGGATGACGAAATCGATATCCAACTTCGTGACCAGTTCCTGGACGGCCGACACGAAATTCGGATCGACCACGAACGGGACAAAATGGCATTTGTCGTTCAGCAGAATTTCCGAATGATCTTTTACAGAATTACCACCGTAGACATCCCAATATTTTGAGAAACGGAGGCTCTCGATGACCTCGTGGGCGATCTCTGTTCCGGCGGGAACGACCAAAACCCTCTTTTTCATCGATCACTCCAGGCCCAATGCGAGATTGCCGTTGTCTACCATGCGGCACCTTCAACCTCCCGGCGCCCTCAGGCGCGTCGCTGCGCGGCGATCAGGGTGACGATTAAGAACACGGTGAGCAGTCCCGGTGTGGTACGGGTGATAGCCCGGATCGGCAACTGTCGGATGCCGCGACGCCCCCGGCCCGGCGCGCGGGGGGCCTAGGGGTGATTCCTCGAACGAAGGCTGAGACGCCAGTTCGTTGGCGACGCGATTGAGGAAACGGCTAGATCCCATCGCTGTGATCGCTCGTCACTCGACCTGAGATCCGTTACTGAGCCGACGCAGTCTATGACCAGAGGACGGCAGACGGGAGAGACATGCGGCCGACGGCGACCTTCATCGACTTGGTCCGGTCGATCGACATCGGCAACGCCCCGGACAAGCTCGAAAAGCTGACCACTCTGCTCAGCGCGGAGCCTCCTGCGTCACTATGTTCGGCAGCGACCGTGCGGCACCTCGAGGCTCTCGGATTTCGGCTCGAAGGCAGCGATCGGTTCGGCGACGCGGCGCGCGCCTACGAGCTCGCCGCCACGATCGACCCACGCGAGCATCAGCGCTGGCGGATGGCCGCCGTGACAGCGCGCCTGCGCGATCTCATCGAGCGTGAAAACTGGGACGAAGCTTCAGCGTTCGTCGCTGAGATTCGGCGCGATGGGGCCGAGGCGGCCATGCACGAGGCCGCCGCGACCATTCTGAGGGTGGGTTGGGATCACGAGTGCCGCTACCGACCGGAACCCGCCGTGCAGTGCTACCGCATCGCCTTCGCGCTGAACGGCGGAGATGCCGGGCTCGCGACCGGGGACGGCCACAGCGTCAGCGTCAAGATCCGGAACCTACGCATCCTGCAGATGAACGCACTGGCAGAGGTCGATCGGCACGAGGAGGCCGCGGCCCTGCACGAGAGCACCCGATCGATCGCCGGTCTCGGCCCCATCGGCATCTATGACATTGTCTCGGCCAGGCAGGCCGCCGACGAGGGTCGGGGGGTCTATCGCGAGTTGTTAGCCGGCCGAACGATGGCCGACCCGGACGTGCAGTTCCTCGACGGCCCGATCACGCTGACTTCGCGACCTGGAACCCTTGATGCACCGCCGCAATACCTTGCCTTATTCAAAGATTGCCTGACCTTCCCCCGCAGCAACGTCGTTTTGCACGGCCAGTGCTTGATCTACGACTTGGCCGCCCACCCACTGAGCGGCCTCGCCGAGATCAAGGATGGCGTCAATCCCGGTCAGATCATGACGGCCGTCTGGGGTCCCAGACGCGCCTTGATCGAGGCCCCGGCCGAGATCCGCGAGATCGATGCCGGGCTGATGCTGTTCGGGTTCCAGAGCAGGCAGTATGGACACTGGCTGCTCGAGTTCGTCCCGCGCCTTCTGAGCTTCAACGATCCTGCGTGCCCCTCTGGGATTCCGATTTGCGTTGATGCTGAGATGCCGGAGTCGCACCGGCAGATCATCACGTTGATGGACGAGCGCGACCGCCCCGTCGTGACGCTGCCCCCGGTCGCGACGCGCTTTCGCGAACTCGCCATGGCTCCGGTGCCAGCTTTCTTCCCGTTCGATACGCGGCCGGAATTTCCAATCTACGATGCGATCTGGCCGCAGGACATCCTCGCCGCCGTGCGGCGCAGGATCCTTGAGCGGCTCGCTGCGGACGGGCTCGACCTGCGGCAGGCCGGACGGCGGGTCATCCTGTCACGACGCGGTTTCGCGCAGCGCCGGCTCGTCAACGAGGCGGACATCATCGAGGCCCTGCAACCTCACGGATTCGAGGTCGTCCACCCTGAGCAGCTGACGTTCGCCGAGCAGGTGGCGATCTACCATTCCGCCGACATCATCGTTGGCTCGGCGAGTTCGGCTCTGATCAACTGCATGTTCTGCCGGCCAGCCGCTCGGGTCGTGGCCCTCACGCACGAGAGTTCGGCGTTCTATTTCCGGGGCTTCACCAGCTTCGTCGAGTCCAGTGGAGCCCGCCTGCTGTTCGTTCGCGGATCGACGGAGCATGCCGAGGGGATCCACCCGATGCACGCGAACTATTCCGTATCCCTCGAGCAGGTCTCGCGGGCGCTCGCGTTCGCAACATCCGCATCGTAGCGCTTCGACACCCTCGGCGCCCATCTCCCGGGGGGAGGGCGCCGGTTCTCAATGCCTGCGGCGCACGTGTCAGACGCGGCAAAGGCAGCTTCCGTCCCTGGGCAGCGCGTACGCTCCTATCCTGTCGCGTACACCCTATGGATCGGTAGGCCACAGAAATCGTCCTCGACGCCAAGTGCCTTCATCGGCTCCGAGGGGGTGGCGATCTGGCCTTCCATCAGCATGCGCAGGAGTTCCTGCGGCCCGTTCAGCGGGATTTCGGCCTGAAGCAGGCTCGACCCGTAGAGGTCGAGCGTGTCGGTGATGTACTGCTCGGCGCCGGCGTGCAGATGGGCGAGGATGACGTGCTCGGCCGAACTTCGCGGATCGGCCTTGAACAGCGGTGCGATCCGGTCGCCCGTCGTCTCGTAGCCCACGACCTGTCCCTGGGGCGCGGTCAAGAACGCCTCGACTGCGAGGGCGTGGGCCAAGACCGGCAGCGACGTCGTCTCGGGATTATCCGCACCGGCGTTGAAGCAGCAGAAAGCGACGCCACCGTCCTGCGCGACCGCATTCGCCGTGTCGAAGGCCGTCATGTAGAAGCCGGTCAGCGGCTGGCCGAGCGCCAGTTGCATCATCTTCTGGATCGTAGCCGAGTAGCCGACATCGACCACGCCGTAGGAACCGCCGGCCTCCAGCTTCTCCTGCCGGGCATAGGCCCGGAACTGCGCATTCATGTCTGCCGCGTGGGCGGCGATCTCTGGCTCGATCTCCCTCATGACGCGCTCGACAACCGGCGCGTCGCCCGGGAGCCGTATGTCGACGCGGTCTAATCCGAGATGTGCCGGGGCCGTGAAGCTAGTCCTGTTCCAGAGAAGCCCTTGGATGCTGCCCACGTAGCGCCCGGCCCCTAGTACCAGATCTGGGCGGAACCCCTCGCCCAGCGCGGCGGCGATCGCGGTCTGCCGGGAAACGTGGAAGTACCGGCCCACTGGCAGGTGCTCCAGGCCGTAGCGCTCCCGGATCAAGCGGTAGACCTTGACGAGGAAGTCGCCCTCCCGTGCCAGGAAGTACAGCCGGTCGACGCCTCTCAGCGCCTCATGCCGGATCAGCCAGGACATGAACAGCAGCATCAGCGGCCCGAACACGGCGTAGCCGACATCGTGGGTCGAGCCGAGTGACAGGTAGGGTGGGGCGGCTCGGTCGAGGAACGGGTTGCGGGCTAGATGAAGCATGGCATGGCCGACGACGAGGTCGGACGGCCACGTCCGGCTGAGATCCCCTCCGTCGCGCGCGAACCCGCTCTGGGCCAGGATCTTGGCCGGGTGCGCGACGTGCAGGTAGCGGATGCCCCGGTCGCAGGCGGCCTGGATATCCGAGTGCTCGTTGTCGCCGACATGCAGCCAGCGGGCGCGCGGCACGGCCTCGGCTTCCTCGACGTGGCGCCACAGGTCGCCCCGGTCTTTGCGCGCGCCCATCGCATTCGACACGTAGAGGGCGGCGAAACGGTCGGCAATCCCGGCATCGCGGAGGATCGCGCGGATGTCGGCCTCCTCGTAGTAAGTGTCCGTCATCAGGACGATCCGCTTGCCGAGCGCGTGCGCCGCTTCGAGGACCGCGATGACCTCCGTGCGCGGGCGCAGGGCGCCGAGATCGATCCGCTTCTCCAGGGCGTGCGCCCGCGCGACCACGTCGCCGGGGATGGTACCGGACGCGGCGAGTTCCGCGTAGATCTCCGACAGGTTGACGTCGCCCTGGTGGTGATTGCGGGCCCGCACCCGGTTCTCGGCGGCCCGGCGCTCGGCGAAGAGCGGGATGGGCCGACCCTCCTGCGTCGCGATGCGGTGCTCGACGAGCTTGAGCACCGCGTCCGGGCGCCGGGCCGGGCGGCTCACAAGGGTGTCGAACAAGTCGAACGAGACGAGGTCGACCTCGCGCAGCGCCTGAAGCGCTTGGTCCTGACTGCGGGCGCTGTACTGGTGCCAGTTGCGGGCGCTGTCGGTACGGACGAGCCCCCGGTCGTAGTCGAAGCACACGGCGCGGTAGCCCTGTGACCGGCACACGAGGGGAACCACCCGCTCGATCGCGTGCGCGAGCGTCCCGTCGGTCTGGCCGTGCTCCTCGGGGAAATCGTGCGGGGTCAATCCGGCGGTCAGGAGCGGGCGTAGGGCATCGACCCGCGCCCAGAACATGCCGCCCACCGGATAGTCGAGATACTCGTCGAACCCGTCGTAGCGCAGGCCGAGGCGATCGAGCAGCCCATAGCCCGCGCCGATATTGGCGAGCCAGGTATGCGCCCAATAGACGATGTGCTTGCTGGTCTCCGGGAAGAACAGGCCGATCCGGGGATCCTCATCCAGGAGGGCCACGGCGAGGCGGGCGCAGGCGACGTTGACGAACAGCGCGCGATAGATCTCATCGCGCCAGCGCGTCTGCTCGGCGCCGCTGAATAGCGACTTCTTGGTGTGGATGTGGAGCACGTAATCGTAGCGCAGGATGTCGGGTGCGAACACGGTGACGAGCGGCCCGAAATTGCGACCGCGATTCTCCACCAGTACGACCCGGCAACCGCCGGCGAGTCCGGCGCGCTCCGCCGCCGCCTCGAGCGCAGCCTTCTTGTCGGGCTGGTCGGTCGAGACCAGCAGGTCGAACCGGGAGAGCGCCCGCACGAGGTGGGGCAAAAGCTCCTTGAATACGTCGACATAGAAGGCGTGGACGACGACGACGAGGCGCGCGGGCGTGCTCTCGCGCAGGACGATGGGGAGGATCTCGATCCGGTTTGCGCCGAGATCCCGGGCGCAGGCGAGGCGGATCGGCCGTCCCTCCGTGCGTCCGCTCACCAGGTAGTGCAGCAACGGATTAGCGCCGTCTTCGGCGACATCGGCGTTGTTGGCGAGATACCATGCCCCATCGAAAAGGGGACCGGGACTCATTCCGCGCGCCGCGCCCTCGCGGAGGTAATGGCGCGCCGCCAGGCTCGACGACAGATCGGGGACGTAAGTCGCCCGGTACCATTCCGCGTCGAATAGCTCGGAGCCTTCGATCCGCGCCAACGCTTCCGGATCGGCGAACGGACAGATCGAACGCCCCTCAGCGCGCCCATCGTTCAGATAGTGCAGCAGGGGGTTCTGGCGCGCTTCAGCAACATCTGTATTGGTTTCGAGATACCAGGGCCCGTCGAACAGGGGGCTCGGGCTCAGCCCACCCGCGGAGCCCTGTTGCAGGTAATGCTGCGCTGCCCGGTCAAGCGACAAGCCAGGCGCCTGGGTTGCCCGATACCATTCAGCGTCGAACAGATCCGAGGCTGCGATCTTCGCTACCGCTTTCGGATCCACGACCGAGCAGATTGGCCGCTGCTCGAACCGTCCACTGGTCACGTAGTGAAGCAGCGGGTTCAACCCTGCAGCCGCAACATCGGGGTTGCTCTGAAGGTACCACGGCCCGTCAAACAGGGGGCCAGGGCTTAGGCCCTGCGTCGCGCCTTCCTGCAGGTAATGCCACGCGACTTGGTCCAACACCACATTTGGGGCTTGGGTCGCTCGGTACCATTCCGCATCAAACAACTCAGAGGCGGTAATCCGCACGACCGTTTCCGAGTCGGCAACCGAGCAGATCGCCCGTCCTTCCGCCCGGCCGCTGTCGAGATAGTGCAGCAACGGGTTTAAGCCCGCTGCAGCGATGTCAGGATGGTTGTCCAGGTACCAAGGTCCGTCGAACAGCGGGCCGGGACTCAGTCCTCGTGCAGCCCCCTCGTGCAGGTAGTGTCGTGCAGCCTGGGCCGGCGGAAGGTCAAGGGCGTGGGTCGCCCGGTACCACTCGGCGTCGAACAGCTCGAAATCCGCAAGCCTTTGCTCGGCGGAGCGGTTGCGAACGACACCAAGGAGGCTGTGAAGCGTCGAACGAAGCGCGCTAAGACGGGCCATATTAAATCTTTGGATAGGAATGGTGCACGCCGCTGCCCCTAACGGGCGCTTAGACAGCGCGCAAGCACGGGTCGTACAGCACGGACGGGGTCGTTCGCAAATCGTGAACAATGGGCACTGGCGTTTTGTCGTAACGTCTGTGGAAGCTATCGCACCATGCCGGGACGATTCATGACACTATCCGGCGACGCAGTACTGCAGTACTTCGATTTTGTTTGATTGAAGATTACTTGAGATCGATGAGTGTGCCATGACCCTAGACCATTTTACGACTGCAGCGAATACCCAACTCAGGTAGCAGGCACGGGTTAATCTTAACCGCACCATCCCGTATGACAACCTACTCGATGATATCTCGACGCTGAATTGCGGTGCCGACCTGTCCGGGCATGTTTTAGTCAGGCAGTGGCATCCTCTGGAACGGGCGCCTGCGTGATCTGAAAGACCCGGCAACCCGAGCTGGCGCTGGTGCCGGCGCCGTCGTGATCAGAGCCGTAGCGCCGAGCCAGACGGTGTGTGGCAAACTCAATCATCTCATGCCAGCCCGAAGCCTGCCGTGCGCGCTTAAAAGGCGGCCGCCCAATGTCGCCCGTGCCGGCGCCTTCCGCGCGCGCGCTCGGCCATGTATAGCGGGCGCCGTGACCGGGCATGTGGATAAGGTGATGGTGGCCGATAGTGAGGACGGGCCTCGACGATCGTCGACGTGCCCACGCCCAGCAGGCCGAAGCCGGGGGCAATCGTCTCGTATCGACATCGAAAATGACTTCTCCGAGCCGGGTATCCGGATCAGAGAGTTGCCCGACGCCTGCGACCGACCGATCCTGCTATTGTTGGCTCAGGCGACCCGGTACGACGCTGCCCCGGTGTCCCTGCGCCCATCTTTTCCCATTGAGCTCGCAGCCCGGTATCCCGGACGAAGACGTAATTTAACCTGCAGACATGCCAAGCGCGATACGCCGCGCGGTGCTAGAGTGGCCCGCTACGCGCGGCGTCGATATGCGCCTGTTTCGACCACTGGATCGTGCAGTTGCGACGCAACGTTCGTCCGGCGTCAGCTCCTGAACGAAGCGAAGATCATACATACCTTGATATCCTAATCAGTCAAAGTGGTCCAATCTAAGAAGCTACCTTCGCCAAGCATTTCGCCCCACATGGCAACCCGGTCAAGAGTTTCGGATCTGCTGCCCCTTCGTTTACTGACTACGTTTCTAAAATCCAAATGCTCGGGCGATTTTAGCATTCGGCAAGGGTCGTTTATTCAGTGTTGAAAGATATAAAATTGTGGCCGAGCGGGACGGCATCGATTTGATCTTCATATGCAGCAAGACTGTCACTGGCACGGTGGCTAACGCCTTCAAAGCCAATTTCTCACTCACTTCCCCCCTTAGTACTGCGTGGTCTCGAAACTCTTTTTGGAACCCGCTAAACCGCGGGGGTCATGTAGGTTCCGGCTATGTGAGTAGGGGCAGGCCCCATTGACGAGTTTGCAAATGACCGATGATCAAAGGTGGCGCGGCTTCATCGATTATATCGACGAGCCCCTCATCACCGGATGGGCCTTCGACGGGCATAATCCAAACCTGCCTCTTCTCGTCCAAGCCACTGCGGCGGGCGGTAAGACAGAGGTCATAAAAGCCAACATTTTTCGGCAGGATCTCAAGGATCACGGCATCGGCGATGGCCGGCACGGCTTCGTGGCCGACCTGCATAATTTTTCGGCCGTGGACGGTGCGATCGAAATCTCGATTCTCGGCAGCGACCACGTCTTAGCCAAAAATATTCACCTGGACACCCTCAACCTCCGAAGAACCATTCCTCCGCTTCCGGAATCCTTCTCAGCCTTAATGTTGCTGATGGCTGCCGAACTGCGAGCTGCAGCGGATCACGGAGCACAGAGCGACGCCGCCTGGCCTCGAACCTCTGATGACGCCCCATCCTCGCCCGGCGGCAGACCGCTATCGGCCACTCTTCTGGAAACGGCTCACCCGAAGCAGGATCGCGACGGCCTGATCTCCAAATTTCTCCGCAACGAGGTGATCCGGTCGGGCGAGAAGGACCTGAAAACCAAGCTGTCTGGCTCTACGAAGGACCACCTGGCGGTCCTCCTGTGGTACATCGCAGAATATAGTCTGAGATGGGGGCGGACCCTCAGCGTTCCGCTCTCGCAGAGCCAGATCCAGTTTCTAAACGATCCGCTTCCGGTCTCCGAATTTCCGGCGAGTATCAGCGTCGCGCTTTGGAACCTTCTCCGGCGCGACCGCCCGGACCTTGTAGACGTCACAAAGCCCGATATCGAGAACGAGGCACTGTATTGGTGGTGTTTCGAAAAAACTCCACAACTGAATCTCGAACGCAAACTCGTAACCTCTGACCAGAAATCCGCATTGAGGAAAATAGATCGAGCCTCCTATGGCAGATTCCAACTCAGCACGTTTATGCGATTGCATATCGCCAAGAGTCCTGAGCTGCAGTGTTTAAACCTTCACAGCAGTGCCGGCCGGTTAGCCGCTCTCCACTACTTCCTTCTGTTGAGCTGCAAGTATCCTTACGTGGCCGATCTGCTTCCATTCCCCTCGATGAAGGTCCTCCTTGCAAACGACGTCGGCGGCACTCGCTCCTTCGAGGACAACCTGTCCTTCCTCCTCCAAGACGCCCCCTACACTTATGACCTCGCCGAACAAGTCCGGTGGCGCGGCGAAACCAGTGCCGCCGTTTCAAATCCGGAGTCGTCCCGGAACGCGGGACCCTGTGCATCGCCAGCGGTGGATGTCGAGAACGAAACGAGGGAGGGCGTGACCGTTATCGGACCTATTGATAAGACGTCGGGGCTCGGGCAAGCGACACGTCTCTCGTATCAAATCCTTGAGCGCAGCATCGGATCATCGCTGTCTGCCTTACCGTTCAACGTCGAAAACCCGGCTCTCGTCGGATTTTCGAGCCGAATCAATTATCAGTCATACGCAGAACCACGTCGTATCAATTTGTTTCATCTCAACTCCGACTTCATCCCTCTCGCTTTTTCGATCTTACCGAAGTCGACGTTCGAAAATAGTTATAATATCGGATATTTTTTCTGGGAACTAAATAAAGTCCCAGAGTCACACCTTCTTGCACTCGAAGTATTGGATGAAATTCGGGTGTCTTCAAAATATGTTCAAGAAATCTATGCTGCATACACTCACAAGCCCGTTGTAAATGTTGGGATGGCCGTCGAAGACCTGCCACGGCACCTCGAGACACAAACTAAATTTCCTCAGAACGGCAAATTTACCTTCCTGACCACGTTTGATTCCTTCTCTTACGCCGAGCGCAAGAACCCGCTCGCGGCCGTTCGCGCATTTCAGGCAGCGTTCGACAAAGAGAACCAAGAGGTTGCGCTCATTATCAAGACCTGGAACCGAAACCGCGTCTCGAATGCCTTTCAGGTCAGCGTCTGGCGCACGATCGATGAACTTATCCAAGACGATCCTCGGATCCGAGTCATTGACGAGACCTTTACATACGAACAAATTCTTTCCTTGAAGCAGGCCTGTGACTGTTACGTATCTCTCCACCGGGCCGAAGGTTTCGGCTTCGGCATGCTGGAAGCCATGCAGCTCGGACGTCCTGTTATAGCAACAGCATATTCAGGAAATATGGATTTTTGCACACAGGATAATTGCTTTCTGGTCGATTATGATTTGGTAGCCGTTGGATATGATGAGTACCTGGGCGTTGAACGCGGCAGCGTATGGGCCGATCCGAAGATCGCCAGCGCCGCCGCCGCTATGCGCGAGGTGCTATACCGCCGCGACGAGGCGGCAAGACGTGGCATGCGCGCAGCCCAATTCGTCAAGAATAACTTTAGCATCGACGCCATCTCACAACGCTACAGAAGCCGGCTAGATAGCATACACGCATTACTTGATGCGCCTTAATTGGATAAGGTCAACGACAACTCCAAACTATCCTGATCCATTTCTACCGGCCCGCAAACCGACGACAGCACATGGGCAACCCGGTCTACGCGCGTAGGCCGAAACTTCGCCAGCGACCTGTTCGGCGTTGACGCGTGCTTTACCAGCAGCCCCGTGGGCAGGCGTGCATTTTCGACGCGCCGTGCGGCCGCATTCTAGTGGTGCGAGTCTAACGCTTGGTGCCCGCGTTTGGCGGCCTGGATGATGCGGTCCGGGTCTGCGGTCCAGACGAAGGGCTTCGGATCTCCGTTGCTCTCGGCGATGTAGCGTTTGATGGCAGCCTGGACCTCGACCAGTGATCCGAACACGCCCCGTCGCAGCCGGCGCCTCGCGAGCTTGGCGAAGAAGCCCTCGACGGCGTTGAGCCAGGAGGCGGAGGTGGGCGTGAAGTGAAAGGTCCAGCGCGGGTGGCGGTCGAGCCAGGCGCGGACCTTCAGGTGCTTATGAACGGCGTAGTTGTCTAAGATCGCGTGGACGACCTTTCCGGCCGGGACCGCCGCCTCGACCGCGTTGAGAAAGCGAATGAACTCTTGATGCCGGTGGCGCTGCATGCAGCGGCCGATCACCTTGCCCTCCAGGACGTCCAGGGCGGCAAACAAGGTCGTGGTGCCGTGGCGCTTGTAGTCGTGGGTATGCGTCGTGGGCTGACCCGGCTTCATCGGCAACGGGTCCTGCGTTCGGGTGAGCGCCTGGATCTGCGACTTCTCATCGACGGAGAGCACCACGGCATGAGCCGGTGGATCGACGTAGAGCCCGACCACATCGCGCAGTTTGGCGGCGAAGGCTGGGTCGGTAGAAACCTTGAACTGCCGCACCCGATGTGGCTGCAGGCCGTGGCCGCGCCAGATCCGCTGCACCGACGAGACGCTGATGGATGCGGCCTGGGCCATGGCAGCCGCGGTCCAATGCGTGGTCTCGCCGGGCGGATCAGCCTGGGTTAGGGCCACCACGCGCGCCGCCACCTCCGGGCCGAGGGGCGGGATGCGGGCTGGCCGTGTCTTGTCGCGAAGGAGCCCATCGAGGCCCTCCTGTGCGAAGCGCTCCTGCCAGCGCCAGACCGCGGTCTTGGACACGCCCGCCTCACGCATGATCGCATGAGTACCCAGACCATCGGCGCTCAGCAGCACGATGCGAGCGCGCCAGACATGCTTCTGGGGCGTGTTCCGGTCAGCCACGAGGGCTTCGAGCCGAAGGCGCACCGAGGCGGGAAGCGTGAAGGAGATGCCGCTGCGCATCCCGCCAGACTCGCAGGACACAGCCCAAACCGAAACCCGAGACGGACTCAACCGTCAGTTTTCAACCACTAGATGCAAAAGCTCGCGCCGCACTGATCTGGACACTTTCGGTGGTAGGGGATCGGTGTGGCAAGTGGGTCGCACCTTGTGGGGGCGACGCCTTGGCGGCAGGCATCGCTTTGACAGGCCCGCGGCATGAGTCTTAGAGACCTGCACAACGGATGGGTTTGACGGGCGCTGATGTGGGAAAAGTCATGGCGAGAACCGCCATCGAACACGGTGATGGCCGGGCCGATTGCCGGACCACCACCGCAACGGTGCTCACGTCGTGGATCGGTCTAGGGGTGGTATCCGAGCTTCGGTTATGAGCGAAGCCGTCATGGGGGCTGCGGGCCCACGCGTCTTACTGAATCTGGTGCGGCTCCTGCCGAGCGAGAAGGGCGCGGGTGGTGCCGGCCGCCTTGCTCTCGCCCTTTTGGCCCATCTACCACGGCGCGTGCAGTTACGAGTTGCGATCCCTCCCCACTGGCGAAGCCTAATTCTGGCCTTTCCAACGGTCAGCTTTGAAGTTGTCGACGACGACAGCAACGCGAGCCTACGGCGTCTCCTATCTTGGTGCGAATGCTACGTCGACCCGTTGAACGGGCTCAGACCGACGCTCATCGATCCGAAAATCGCTGTCATTGGCTTTGTTCTCGATCTCCAGCACCTGCGCATGCCTTGGCTCTACACCGAGGAACAGATGGCGGGGCGGTTGGCCGAATATGGCTACGCCATCGACCGGTCGGATTGGCTCGTAGCGATCTCCGAGTACGAGCGTAAAAATCTCGCTGATTTCTACGGAGTGGATCGCGTCTCGGTCGTCCATCTGGCTGGTTTTATGGCCGAAGACAGTGGCCTAGACGATCAAGCGGTAAGAGCGAAACGCGCGTCGGTCGGGGACGAGGCGCCGTATCTCATCTATCCGGCCGTTCCTTGGCCGCACAAAAATCATGAAATTTTGATCCAGGCGATCGGCATCCTGAACCGGCGTGGTCTGAGGGTACCGCTGGCGTTAACCAATACGTCGGGGCATGCTGCCGAGAAGGAACGCCTCGGCCGGATCGCCGTGGCGCTCGGCGTCGATGATTTGGTGGATCTACACGGCTTCTTAGACGAGGGGACGCTCCTCAATTTATTGATTTCAAGTCGCGGCATGGTGTTTCCAAGCCTGTACGAAGGCTTCGGCATCCCGCTTGTTGACGCAATGGCACTGGGCGTGCCCGTGCTGACCAATCCTGCCACCGCGGTACCGGAGATCTGCGGTTCAGCGGTGACCTACATGAGCAACGCATCAAACGCTCTGGCGCTGGCCAATGATATCGCAGCGTTCTGGACTGGGGGAGCGTTGCGGAAGGAATTGATGGAGCGAGGGCTCGAACGGGCACGTGACTTCTCCTCTGAGAAGATGGTGGCGAACCTCGCCGAAGCCATCGACGCGGCCGTTGCAGCCAAAGCGATACGCACATTGCCGCCCGCGAGCCGGTTTACCCAGCCGCGCTACAACGAGCTTGCTGTCTTTGTCTCGTACGCGAGCCTGACAGAGACAGATCGAGCCCACTTCCGTGAAGCGGGCGATATCAATGCCTGGCATGTACGCGCGTTTGGGCCGGACGCGGATGTCACGATTGGTCTGGACGTCACACTTATCGACGATCCAGAGTTGTCTTTATTTTTTGGTGCGGCCGCAAATCTCATCCTTTTCGACGGTAGCGACCCGGAGTCTTTGGACTCTGCTGTGGCAGATTTCGCAACCCGCTACGACCACGCTGAATTTCAGCTGGTTACTGCATACCGCGACGGGCTCAGCGCATACAGCGCCTCGACAGTGCGGGGTGTGATATCGGCGTTGCGTCTCTTTGCGAAAGCAGATTGCGCCGGGCCGGACCCGCAGCTTCAAGATTGCATGCTTGAGAAGGAGCCCAGCGAGCAGGAGGGCGTGATCGCCTACCACCGACACCGCGGCGCTGGCTTGGTCGTCCACGATGCGCTGCTCCGACGTACCTCGGCACGGGGCCTGAAGAACGGGACGGTGGCGTTCTTATCGGAATATTGTACGCGCTATAGGCGACTTCGTGTGCCGATCGTGCGACCACAGACCGCCCCCCCCTGGGAGGCGTAACGTTCTCTGGGAGATGGGTACACCTCGACTTCGGGGTGGGATCGGATAGATGGACCCGCAAAGAACTGGCGATGGCTGGATTGGGTGAGACAGACGGCGGCCGGGAGCCTACAGAACTACCGCCCCACGACGAGGCGGTCGATCCCGATTGGTACTTGGCTAACAACAGCGATGTAGCGGACGCTGGTCTAGATCCTGCGGATCATTACGTCCGTTATGGTCGGGCTGAGGGGCGATTGCCCAATGCCGCGGCCCACCACGCGCGCGATTCCGAGCTGGAGCTGAAGAGGCAGGTCGATCCGGCCTGGTACCTCGCCACCTATACAGATGTGGCAGCGGCAGGCGTCGACCCGACCGAGCACTATGCGCTCGCCGGCTACAGCGAAGGCCGCCATCCTAACGCGGCCGCTGCAACTCTTTACGCGCGCGAGTCCGGACGGGAGTTGATGGCGCAGGTCGATCCGGCCTGGTACCTCGCGACTTATCCCGATGTGGCAGCGGCGGGCGTCGACCCGGCTGAGCACTACGCCCTCGCCGGCCACAGCGAAGGCCGTTACGCCAACGCCGCAGCTGCAGCCCGCTACGCCCGGCGGCAGGAGGTCGATCCGGATTGGTACATCGCACGCTACCCCGACGTGATGGAGAGTGGCGTCGATCCGGCTGAACACTACGCTGTTCGGGGTCACGCCGAGGGCCGCCTGCCCAATCCCACACGCCTGCCGGCCAAGGGCTGGGCTCCGGTCGAGGATAGAACACCCGCGACGATAAGGTTAACGCGATACCCTTTCATCGGCGTGGTGACCCCGGTACGCAACCGTCGCGCTTGGTCGGTGGACTTCGCACGCATGCTCAACGAGCAGGATTACCCGCTCTTCCAATTCTATGCGGTGGATTCCAACTCGACCGACGGCACGCCGGAGGCGCTCAGGAGCCTCGATGTTGCCGGATGCACGGTCCTACCGGCGCCCGACTCCGCCTACTGGACAGCTGCGACCAACATTGGTGTCGCCCGCGCAGTGGCGGACGGCTGCGACTACATCTTGACGATCAACGACGACGCGATCATCCCCCCCGACTTCTTGAAGACCATCGTCGACGCCGCGGAGCGCGCCGAGGCGCGCATCGTGGGAAGCGTGATCGCCTTCGCTGACACGCCAGGGCGTCTTTGGGGGGTGGGTGCCTACAACGACTGGAGTTCAGGGTCCTTCGTGCAGACAGCGATGGCCGGGGCCTGGGACGATGCACTCGAACAGCTCCCGCCCTCGACCGAAGGGCTTATCGCGGCGGATTATCTGTGCGGTAACGGCACGTTAATCCACCGCTCGGTCTTCGAAGAGATCGGTTTATACGACGTCCGGCACCTGCCGCATTATCACGCCGACAGCGAGTTTACGATGCGCGCTGAGCGGGCTGGCATCGAGCGTTGGGTCGCGCCGATGGCACGGGTCTACAACCGTTTCACGGAGGCCGCAGAGGGAATTTTCGCGCCACGCAACCAGCGTTTGTTTTCCCTGCGGTCAGCTAATTACGCTCGACCTTTGATCTTCCTCATCGACACCTATTGTCCGGACGAGCTGAAAGCGCGGGCTCTGGTGCGGTACTTCATGCGGTACGTCAAAGATCCGAGTGACCGGATGTGGTCGCGCCTCCTGCGGATCGTGCAGTTGATCGACACGCCAACTGCGATCCGCCGCGTTGCACGAGCCGATTTCTTTCCGCCCTCGGATCCCGCACTGCGCGCTGCCGAAGATCTGAAGATTTTGCTCGGTCTCTCCGAAACGACCTTCCTCGCCATGCTCTACCCTATCCTGCACCGGCGGCTCGAGTTCGAGGCGGAGCACACGCGGTGCGCCGAGGCGATCCGGTCTGGCCTCGATCGGCGAGAGATCGTCCGCGAGATCCTTTCCCGTCCTGAGGCGAGATACGCCCTACCTGCCCACGCGACGGTCCTGTTGGCCTACCTGAACACCGATGACGATTCCGCTGAGGCATTGCATCCGGTGAAACAGCGTCCGCCGTCAGGATTTAGTGATAGCGGCCGTCTGCCAAGCCGAGGTGCTGCGCGTTCACTGACTGAGGCGACTGCAGGTCTGGTTTCAAGCGCCACCCGGTCGGAGGCCCTCACCGTGTACATGAACATCGACGTTCTGTGCATGGCGGTCACCGACCCGAAGGCTGCTACGGGCGTTCACCGCTACGTGCATAATGTAATGCACCAGCTGGCACGCGATGTGCGGATCGATCTGCAGCTATTCTATGCACCTCAACTTGAGCACAGTGCGGTCGCATTGCGCGAGGGTGACCTCGCGGGTGCCACCTTCGCTCAGCCCGGTCTACGGCCGCGGACCGGCGTGGCGTTCTATCCGTATTTTCCGTTCGCGGGGGTCGACCGACGTTTTAAGGCGCTCCCGCAGGTTTTCACAGTTTGCGATTTATTCCCGCTCACGAACCCAGAGTGGTTTTCGACAACAGCGGCCGTCAATTTTAACGGCCAGCTTCGTTATCTCGCCGATGCCGATCATGTTCTATGCATTTCGGCGGCTACGGAAAGCGCCGTGCGCGCAACATTCCCGACGTTGCCAGCTTCAACGTCCGTCGCCCACCTCGGTGTAGCTCGGCATTCCCAGAGCATCGGACGTCGCGCCTCAGCAAGCCCTGCTGGATCCGACGGGAAGCCGTATTTTATCTGCGTCGGGACCATCGAACCGCGCAAGAATCTGCGTACCGTAATCGCAGCGATGCGATACCTGAGAGCGGCGGAAGTTATGGACCTTCGGATGATCGTCGTCGGTCAGGCCGGCTGGTCCGTGACGGCAGACGGCTTGACCGATCTAGCAGGCGCCGACGCAGCTCGTATCACGTTTCTCGGCCGCGTCCCGGACGAGCAGCTCTGGGACCTTTATTCGGGTGCGGTTTGCACGGTATTTCCATCGCTCGCGGAAGGTTTTGGCTTTCCGATCGTCGAGTCCTTCTCGTGCGGAACGCCCGTCGTCACATCAAACGGCTCAAGCATGGCCGAAATCGCGGGGTCAGGAGCACTCTTGGTCGACCCTAGCGACGCGGTCGCCGTAGCGGCAGCGGTGGAACGTTTGGTGACTGACCCTGCTCTTCGCGCTGCCCTCGCACGGGAGGCGGAGCTCCGGAGCCGTCAGTTCACCTGGGAGGCCTGTGCCGCGCACCACGTCGAGGCTTTCGAGCGGGCCGCAGTCCGCGCGATGCAGGATGAGACGCCAGATCGATCATGGCTTGGGCAGCGATCGGCGTCCGCCGCGCCACAATCGGAGAGGAGTTCCGTCCTGTGACGGCAACAACAGTCACGCTGAATAGGAGCCATGAGCGGGAGCCTGGCACCGTCACCTGGGATACGGGCGTCGAGTTGCCGATCGAGGCGGACATTCCGTTCGACAGCACGCTGGCCGGTGCCAGTTGGTACCCCTCGGAAATCTTTGAGGGCGTGTGCTTTCGATGGATGGGCGGTTCGAGCACGGCACGGGTCATTGCAGTCCTCGACCGCAGCATCGAGCTCGAGTTGAGCGTATACGTGCCGCATATCGTTGATCACGCGTGTTGGGACAAAGTGACGTTCCGCGTAGACGGTCACCCTGTCTCAGCGACTCTCGCGTTCGACGACGTCCATCGGTACGTCGCCAGGTTGCCTGCGCGCCCGGCTAGTCTCACTCCGGAGAATGGAGCAGGGGCAGGGGGGCACCACGGGGCGGAGAGTCTCACTGAGATCGAAATATGCGCCCCCTTCGCCAAGCAGCCCAATCCGAATGATGCGCGCACGCTCTCGATCGGCGTCTCGCTGGTGCGTATTCGGCCGATCACTCCCGAGGTGCTCGCGCGCAATGGACTCGTCGTCCGCGCGGCGCTGCTGTCGTATTTCGCGGAGCGGCACGTAGCGGGCATACTTCCGATCTCGAATGGGCCCGGCGGCGGCTCATGAATCTCAACGTCACGGAGCAGGCCCTCGCAAGCTGCCTTCGGGAACTGCACGCCTGCCTCCGCGTCTGGCTCACCGATGGCGCGCCGGCTGACGCGAGGCTTGCTGCTGACGCGCGCGATCGCTGGGTAAGACTGGTTAGTCATCACCAGGCCGATTCGGCTTTCGCCCTACTTGCCACAGAGGCAGGTGCGGTTTTCTTCGCGATCGCCCATGAGCCTCGTGTGCTCGACGCGATATTCCAGCTCCCGGTCCCGTCTGAGCGGGTCTACGACGCTTGGAACGCCCTCGCTCAGGATGATCCCCGCCGGCTGCTCGGCGGCATATTTTTGCGGCCCCCCTTCGAGTTGGAGGGGCTTGAACATTTCGTCGTGCAGGAGCGCTTTGACGAGATCCTTCTGATCTACGCCACGTGGCAGCCCCGGTGCTTCGAAACCGACGCTCAGCGCGTCAGCTTCGTCGCTTATGGCGCCACACTTGGCGCCGCGCTCGCGGACCGGATCGAGACGGCCGACGGCCCGCTAAACACGTTCCTGGACCACAGCGTCCGCGCGATCGGCGGCGGCATCGTCTACTCGTGCGAGGGGATGCTCCTCGAGCACGCGCGGGCGAAGAGCCGTTTGATCCGCGCCTATCTCAAGCGCAAGCACGGGCTAGATCCCGCCGAGACGAGCCAGACAGAATTGCTGGCATCCGGCTCGATGATACGAATCGGGCTACTCTGGGCTGACACCGACTGGCGCACGGAGAACATCGTCGGCGCGGCGTCGGTGGATCGACTGCGAGATCATGGCTTCCACATCGTCTCGATCATCCACCGGAACCGCCCAGCGACGAAGGATCGGCGGACCATGGAGGGGCGGATTGCCGCGCTGAGCCACGAGTTCGTGGACCTCAGCCAAGAGCGCAGCCTGAGCGAGCAGGCCGAAGCGATCAAGGCACTCGACCTCGATTGCTTGATGTTCATGACCAACGTTACGCACGGCTATAATGACTACATCGCACTGGCGACGTTGCGGCTGGCACGGTGGCAGGCGGTCAACCTATGTGCTGTGGTCACGACGGCCTTCCCGGCCATCGACCTCTACATCTCCGGTCTGCTGTCGGAGCGAGCCGAGAGGCCGCAGGATGGCTACACCGAGACGCTCGTTCGTCCGCCGGGATCATGCCTCGTGTTCGACCGTGAGGATGACGGAGGGGAGCGCCGCAGTACGAAGCTTTCCTTCCAGCGCCTACGTGACCCATCAACGGTCACATTGTTCGGCAGCGGCGCCAACTTCTACAAGATACATCCCGCCCTCACCGACACCTGGGCGCAAATCCTGGCCGCGACCCCTAATAGTCGCTTGGTGCTGTACCCGTTCAATCCGAACTGGAGCTCCGACTTTGCGGGCCGGCGCTTCCTGCGCCGCTTCAGCGACCAACTCATCGCCCGGGGCGTCAACCCCGCTCGCGTGACCGTAGCGGGCCCTTGGCGAGACGCTGCGGTCGTCGCCGACCTTCTCTCCGAAGTCGACATCTATCTCGACAGCTTCCCACACAGTGGCGGATTGTCTTCGTTGGACGCACTGCGTTTGAATATCCCGATCGTCACGAAGGGCGGCCCCACCCAGCGCGAGAACCAGACCGCCGACTTGCTGGATCTGATGGGGTTGTCGCGCTACGTCGCCGGCACGGTTGATGGCTACGTGCAGACGGCGTGCACCCTGGCCGAAGACTTCTCAGCCTGGGCGGCGTTCAAAGTCGGCATAGCGCGGGGTATGCGCGACGCTCCGTTCTTCGACACGGTCACGTACTCAGCCCGCTTGGCCACGGCGCTACGCGCGGCGGTGACAACGCCGACAGCCAGAGATCCTGAATCGTGATGACGCGTCCCACTCTTGCCACATCGCTGACCCCGCGCCCCGCGCGGCAGATTGCAGGCGGGCGTGAAATCGGTCATCTGAATCAGTATCGCTGCCTCGAAAGCTGGCGAGAAAGCGGCTTCCACGTCGTCAGCGTCAATGCCGCCGACGAGGCGGACGCCGTCCAAGTCGCATATCCGGATGTGCAGGTCGTCGTCGCAGAATGCGACGCGCGCAGTCTCTGCGGACGGACGCGGATACCATTGTCTGAGATGATCCGAACCCTGCGGGCCGCTGAGGTAGCGTGGGGTGGCATCGCGAGCGCGGACGCGCGCGTTGCCTGCCCCGATCTCCTTCGGCGCATCGCTGACGAAGGCAGGAACGGAGGCAGGGCGATATTTTTGAATCGCGCCGACATCGTGCACCCCTGTGACGACGCCGGTACCCTCGATCCGTGCGGTCCATCAGCGGTTCTATTCGCCGTCGAGAGTGCTGCTGAACTCGACATCGAGCCCTTCGCGGTGGGTCTGCCCGGGTGGGGGCGCGCCCTCGCGATGGCGCTTCTCCTCGCGGGCATACACGCCAGCTATCCGGCGGGACCCACCCTGCTACACCTCGATCACGCGAGGGCGTGGGGAGACGACCTTCAACATCACTTCTTCGCGGCGTTTCGTACGCGATACTCGCCTAAGTTGGCGGCGCTGCAGAGCGGGGAGGGGGCCCACGCGCAGGCGTCCCTGGAGGCCGTGGCTGACCTAGGTCGGCACGCGGAGACCTACGCGGACCTCGCAGCACGCCGCCCGGGGGAGAGCGGGACCAAAAAAACCGCACGACGCTATCGGGCGGCTTACGCCGCCGCAGTCGCGGACCTGATCCGAGACTTGGCGGTGGCGCCACCGCGGGGCGGGATATTAGGTCGAACATAGGAGGTCGCACTATGTCTCACGACAACTTCCTTCTCTGTGCCATCGCTGGTGTGCCCTTGGAGGGTGAGAACGCTCTATCGACCCTGCTTGAGGATCCGGACGTCTCCCCCTCGTTGCTGGCCCTTGCCCTGAGCCGGACGGGCCGAGTCGACGAGTTGTGCCGTCTGCTCCGGATGCGGAGCGGCATGCCCGCCGGCCTGCTCGCCACCTCCGGCCTGTTCCATGGGCTCACTGGTAATCCTGGGCAAGCGCGTCGCCTATTCAAGGTCCTAATAAATATCGCGCCGTTGAACCCTGAAATCTGGCTGGCCCTCGCTCGGTTCGAGGCTGCTATCGGCGACTTGGCAGCATCTCTGCGCGCGGCCGCGATCCATGCAGACTTGACTGGCAGCTCATTCTCAACGCCCACTCGTGAGGACGCGGCTCCAACCGGAACTCGCTCGGGGGCGATCCGTCTTCTTCGGGGCGACGTAGATATTCCGCTTTAAGCGCCAGATGGTGGTCATTCTTCAGGAGGACTGTCATTACCTGCACCGTCGGCAAGACTCAGCTAGACTAGAATAACCAGTAGGCTATCCCACGCTCATGCTACATTACCCTGGAAAGCACCGCCCCATTGAGCGGTGTTTCCCTTCTCAGACGGCCCATTTTGCCGGTCATATTGATCCAGTACGAGCCGGCGATCGGTAGTGGATAGGCCAAAGGTACATCACGCGGGCAGACGAGACGGAGAGTTGGTATGTAGCGGAAGCTACGATCTACACTAAAGCGCCAAATAACGCGCCGGAAACTGACAAGCTGGAGCAGTAAGGAGCAAAAATGCGGACCAAGAAAGAGGCGCTATCACTAATCGCGGAACGCGGCTTCAATGCCTCGCTCATCGTCGATGTCGGCGTCGCGACTGGAACCGATGGTCTCTATGAAGTTTGGCCGGATGCGCATTACGTCCTGGTCGAAGCATTGCCGAAGTTCAAGGACGACTTGGAACGCATCGCATCCGGCTTACGATCCTGCCAGATTTTCAACGCTTTCGCCGGACGCGCGCCGGGGACCGCCGATATCGCCACCGCCCCCGATCAACCTCACGTTCACTGGCCCGCCGATATCGCCCCCCCAGGGTGGCCGCGCGATAGTATTCCGATCGTTACCGTCGATAGCCTTGTATCACCGCGGCTTACGATCTCGCCAGCAACTCAGGCCATCCTCAAGATCGACGTCGATGGCGCGGAGATCGATGTACTGGAGGGAGCTAGGGCTACACTTACATGCGATTGCGTAGTCGTGATCGAGGCGGCACTCTTAGACGAGCGCACCGCACGTTTCGGTCGGATCATCAACTTTATGACAGCGCACGGCTACGAAGCCTGGGATATCTTAGAACCAGTGCTCCGGCCGAACGACAATCTGTTGTGGCAAGTCGATCTGGTGTTTGTGCCGCGTGACTCGGCTCTCCGTGCATCGCGAGCCTATCAGTAATCCCAGTCTAATCGTGAACAGCTTACGTGCTCACCTGGCTCATCGAGCCTCACGCAGCACGCGTCGCGCTTCCTGATATAGCACTGTATGCCGGATCGCTGCCGGGCCGTCGTTGGGTGTGTCCTGCCCTTCTTCTTCGAGGCAGCGTTTGAACCGGCTTCGGTCTAAGCCGAATGGACGCAGGCTGACGATCAAGGCACGCATAACGATACGCATTGCCGCTTCACGCTCCTCAGCAATAGCCAAGCGCGATTCGAGTGCTGCAACCTCGTCGAAAACGTCGCAGCTCACGGCGGAAAGGCCGGGTGGAATCTCTTCGGCCATAATCGTTTCCACCGGAGTTAGGCGCATTTCCCTGAGCACAGGGAGGGGTATCTCCGCATTATCAGTAGGACGGTCAATGACTTCTTCGCCTTCAGGATGCCCCAAGCTGCCCGAGATCTTTACCTCCAGCATCTCCGCAAGCGTTCGCAGGCGAGCGACATAGGAGTGTTGCGCGACGGCGTAGCGGTGGCGCCGCCACGCGCCGGCCTCACCATCCGCATCGAATAGGTGTACAGCTTCGCGATGCACTCGCTCGAGGTCGTCAACATCGCCTGCTCGGTAGCGCAGAACGGGGAGTGCAAGTTGATCCGCTGGGGGCACAACCATTTCGAGACTCTGGACATCGTCGGATACAATCGGGATCTGACCAGTCGCCAGAGCGTCAAACAACCGGATCGGGACGTCCTCATTCACGGCAAGAACCGCTGAAGTTTTATGCCGGCACCATTCCTGGAATTGCTCTTCGCCAGACTTTGAAAAGTAGCGGTGGCTCTCATTGGGCTCGTCGTACGGAATAATGAACAGGTTGTTTCCAGGTATGCGTTCGATGGCGGTACGCAAAAAAGCTTCTCGAGAGAACGCGTCATTGTACCCCCGAAACCCGCCATACAACGCGTCGACGCGCGGGCCACCCATGTACTTCGCTGCAAACTGGTTGATCTCAAGCGGAGCCCACTGGCCGAAACAACAGGGTAGGAGGCCGAGACAATTGCGAGCCACCGAATGTAGGTAATCGACCCGGGTTGGATGCGCATGTACATAATAATCGAATTCGAACGCCAGCCGAAGTGACTGCTCGAATTCGTGATGATGGTCGATCAACCATATCACACCGACGCGAGGCTTGGTTTCGTCGTCGTGTAACGATGCGACAACCTCTCGCAATCGTTCTGGCTGACCATAAAAATAATTCCAATTTATGAAAACAATATCACAGTCATCGAGTCGATTGGGAGTACGTAAACTGAAATTATAGGCCCGACCACCGACCTGAAAGATTTGATCGTGAACCATAGGCCATAACGCCACCACTCCGACTTGGAGATGATTCTTTTTTCCGAGTCCACGTAGTTTTCTCTCCACCCGCGCATATCCGGGCCGACTGTCAGGTACGCACAAGCGTTGGAGATTGCGTGGATCACTGAGCATCTCCAGAGCGCTCTGGACGCCCAATACAGCACCGCGCAACGCCTGATCTTTCAACATGCAAGTCGCCTATCACAATTTGTCAGAAATCCGAGACGAGCGCCCAGAACCTTAACCACCTGGTCGCCGCTGTCATGTCGTTGCAAATGGCCAAGCCTACCTGAGAGCCCTTCGCCCTTGCGGGCATTTGGCCAACCACCAAGCACTCCCAACGATCGCCCTCTCCGTCAAGCCAACGCTGCTTCAAGACTGTTACTCAAACGAGCAAAATCCCGGCTGCTCTAAGATTTGCATATCAATACCCGTACAAACGATTCACTCGACGCATATCATCGACGGCAGAGCCGGGCTTTCAATGAACGGGCCGCTGCCGATGGGCAGGGGTGATCCCGAAGCCACCGCAGTTCGAGACTACACTGTTCGCCGGATGAAGAAGGATCCGATCTAAATTTCATCAATCACCAACCTTTCTTTATGGATCAGCGCTTTTATAAAATCAGCTATGCGGCCGGCAAATCGGACTGGCTCAAGGCCAAACCGAACCTCAGGACCACATGCCTCCGCAAAAACTGCCAACTGACGAGCGCTGTAACCTCGCGAACCTGGGTCTTGGATCGAAGCGATCTCGCGAAGGATAACCTGCCCAAAGTCGGCAAAAATACTAGTGTCCCATCGTTGTTTATGTACCTCATGAAAAGCTAATCTGCCATTCGCAAGGCAAATTTCGATCTTGTTGATTGAGGCAAGAACCGGCAACCAAAGATCCCACCAGGGGCAACCAAAAATGAACGGCTGATCTTCGAGTAGACTTGTCTGTTCTCTCGAAAACATGAACCAATCGATACCCCCCACGAACAACTCACCTTCGTTTGGATCAATGTCTATTTGTTTTATACTATCAACATCAAAGCGATGGCCGTAAACGATACAATATCGGGCCGCCTCCTTGATCTCGCGCATGAAGGACAAATTCGTCGAACTGAGAACGATATCTGAATTTATAATTCCGACAATTTCCTGGCCTGAATGACGCAGCGCCGATATCATATCCGACATATAAACGTAGGGCTTCCCATACTCACGACGAGCATCGCGCGGCGCTGAGATGAATGTTACATCCGGGTAAATATCACGGAGAAGTGCAATTTCGTCATCGGAATTGATCGACAAGACATGCGCGCCGTAAGCATGCCAAGAATTAACAGCGGAGCGCTGGATTTCATGCCGTACAGGCATCAATGATGTAACCAGAGACACTCCGGAGAATGGGTTTACATGGGCGATGAATGAGGCTGGCCGCTCTAACTTAGATTCGAAGCCATTTAGGATTTCACTAGTCATCAGATCGTTGCCGGCCATCCCGTACGCATGAGCAACCATCAAATCCATATCGAATCGATTTTTATCCTCAAGTTGTCTTATTATAGGGGGGAGAGATCTATAGGCATAAATCACAGCATCGTAATTATGCGAACGAGACTTCTTATCTAGATAATCCCAAAAAGAGCCTATCGTTTCACTTGCGAGCTTAAAACAAGCATCCGGCGAAATATTATTTAATCTAATAAGCGCCTGACTCGCGACCTCCCATTCACCTGAGGCCGCCGCTGCAAAGACTAGAAGTCGGTAGCCGCTCGACTCGGTGGAAGGATCGAGTTTCATCACTAACCGCGCGCACTCAATTGCACGTCGGTGCTGCTTACAATTGAAATACAACCACCCGAGCCATAACAACAAAGACCAATCCTCGGGCTTCAACGTCACGGCATCCTGACAATATCGTATTGCACTCATATAATCGCCGACCGCGTCAGCTTGACGGATTCGATCGACAAGTTCCGCAAGCTGCGTGCCATTATCGTTTTTCATTAGAAGACAACCTTACCAATTGTCAGGGGCTATGAAGTCCATTCACGATAAAGGGGATATCTCTATGTCAATTATTTTAAAGCTTATTTTTCGACTAGCTCGCTCAGTGCAGAGTTCGGTGTTAGGGATGATGTTTTTAAAGTTTGGGCCGTTCATGACGCTGCCGGTTGAAGAATGCGGATTGATCAAGATTTATTATTGCTATTGATTTGTCAACCGATCGAAAAATCATCGGTTTAAATGGTTTGTCTTAGCAGGATATGACACCTGTATTTGCGGCCGCTCGGGTCGTTTGCGGGCTGGGCCCACCAAAAATTAGTTTTCTCTCTCGTGCCGTCGCAGAACCATGCTTGTAGATACTCTTCGGCCTACCGAGTGTAAATACACGCCCGCTCTACGGAACGGCGATGTTTTTATGGGCTATATTCTCAACCGGCCCGCATTCAGAAGTATCGTATTTCAGCATTCCCAACTAAATTTTTACGGGGGTTCAAGGTCGATGGCAAGCTTCGGCTTCGCCCCCTATTTGGGTCGTCGGTTTTAGTCGTCGGCAAGGGAAGCCCGTACGCCATTCTATGATTATGCCCCAGCATGCCACCGTCATAACTAACGTTCCTGCTGTGACTATTAGCACTGGGATAGATGTTCAATTCCGCTTTGTGGTGGTACAACTTATGCGTATACAGGGTTTCATCAAGGCGCACGTTCTCCACGGCTGCGCCACAACGGCGGAGGCAATCCGAGGAGCAATCCAATTTCGCCAAGAGAACGTGAGGGCTACGGCCAGCAGCTACGGTCTGAGAGCCTGTTTTAGGACGGCTGTTAGGCTGGATTATAGAGGGGGTTGGTGGCCATGAGGCTTGCGACGCAGGCGAGCTGGCCCATGGCGACATCCAGCCGCTGGGCCCGCTCACGATGGAGGCAGGCTAGTGGCTGAGCCAGCCGAAGGTGTGCTCAACCACCTAGGAGCCCGTCCGAGTAACCGGTTCACGCGGTTGGATGAGCGTCGAAGTCTGGGCAGACGTGTGCGTCGGCTTTGGGCTCAGTGCCCGGCCTTCGCCAGTTTGAGGAGGTTGTGGGCGGTGCAGATCATCGCCCATTCGCTCCGGACCTGATCGAGGCCGCGGAGCAGGAACTGTCGGAAGCCCCGGGCCTGCTTGATCTGACCGAACACGGGCTCGACCACTTGCTTCCTGAGGCGATAGCGGCTGCGGCGGCCAGCCCGCTTCAGGCGCACAGCCATCGCGCTCATCAACGGCATCTTCGTCAGCCTCCGGCGGCCGGGCGCGTCCGCCTCGCCATGACGCGCCCGACCCGGAGCCAGGTAGGCGGTGATCCGCCGCTCCTGCAGCGCGACGAGGTTCGCCTCGTTGGCAAAGCGGGAATCGCCGGAGAGCTCTCGCGGCTTGCGCCCGAGATAAGCGTGGACGTCGTCCACGAGCGGCACGAGGGCGCGGGAGTCGGCCGAGTTGGTCACGAGGCGGTGCGCGACGATCACCCGATGCGCGGCATCGACGGCGATCTGCCTGTTGTAGCCCTACACGAACCCGTCGCGGGTGGGCAGGATGCGGCTGTCCGGGTCAGTGAAGTTGCGCTGGGCCCGGTCGGGTGTGTTTCGGCGTGCAACTTTGGTTCTTCCGCACTTTCGGTGCTGAAGGTTTGGCATCCGATCAAGCTTTGTCGATCCTGGCTTATGCAGCATGCAGAACGCGTTGGCGCAGGAGATCGAAACCGGCGCGACCGTACATGCTCCGCTTGATCAGCTTGAGGCGGTTGACCTGCCCCTCGACGGGGCCGTTGCTCCAGGGCTCGACGATAGCGGCGCGCACGGCTGGCT